>NZ_JBEPAA010000022.1:0-111631 GCF_040298365.1 Kitasatospora sp. NPDC001603 | reverse complement strand
CCGGCCTCCGCGGCGGGGCGGCCCCGCGCGCCCCCGCGCCCCCCCCGGGCCGTTCCGCCCCGGGTCCGGCCCGGCGATCACGCCCGGCGGGCCCCCGGCGGGACGGGGCCTAGCGGTAGACCCGGACGTAGTCCGCGGCGAAGGTGATCGGGGCCGTGCCCTGCGGCGCGGCGTGGTACTGCCCGGCGCTCAGGGACAGGTTGAGGATCAGGTACGCGGACCAGTTGGCGCCGACGCCCTTGCCGTCCGAGAAGACCTTCGTGCCGTTGACGTACCAGTCGACCGAGGTGGCGCCGTAGTGGGTGCCGATGGTGACCCAGCCGTCCTTCGCGATCGCCTTGGCGTCGGTGTAGTACAGGTGGCCCGGGTTGACGTGGTTGGTCAGCTCCAGCAGGTTCGGGTTGTCGGGGTGGTACTCGAAGGAGTCGATCTCCCCGTTGCCGTTCTTCCAGGTCCACAGCGCCGGCCAGGCGCCCGTACCGGCGGGGAGCTTGACCCGGGTCTCGGCGTAGTCGCCGGTCTTCACCTGGAAGCCCTCGCTGGAGTACTCGGTGGTGAGCAGCCCGGTGTCCCAGGACTTCTTGCCGTTCTCCAGCGTGTTGGCGCCCGGCTTGGCGGTGAAGGTGGCGACGCCGCCGGCCACCGAGACGTTGTTCTTGTTCAACCAGTCGAGCTTGTTGTCGTCCGGGTTGTGGTTGCCGTAGTGGTAGGCGCTGCTCTTGTCGCCCGTCCAGCGCGAACCGTAGGCGATCGGGCCGTTGAACTCGTCCGACCAGGTCAGCGACTTCCCGGCGACCGGGGCGCCGGTGGCCGGGGCGCCGGTGGCCGGGGTCGACGGGGTGGCGGTCGCGGTGGGCGTCGGCGTCGGGGTGGGCTTGGGGGTGGCGGTCGGGCTCGGGGTGGGCGCGACGGTCGCGTCGGAGACCGCGAGCTGGCGCGAGGGCAGGTTGTGCCAGGCACCGCCGAGGTCCTGCCAGAAGCCGAACTGGGTGTACGTCCCGGCGGGCAGGGTTCGGGCACCGGTGGTGATCGACAGGCCGCTGGGGCAGATCTGCGCGTTGGAGACGTTGCCGGGGAAGTCGAGGTTGTGCCCGGCCGCGTCGCGGACGCCGACCCCGACGGTCCTGGCCGTGAAGCAGGACGAGGAGTGGACGGTCAGCGCGGCCGTGGTGGCCTTGCCCGCGACCATGGTGGCCGGGGCGAGCCGGTCCTGGGTGACGGTCGGCGCGGTGGCCGCCTGGGCGCCGGTGAGCGCCGGGACGCCGAGCAGGCCGGCGCCGCTGATGGCGAGCGCTCCGGTGGCGGCGAAGGCGGCCTTGCGGCCTCGGTGGGAGGGGCGGGCGTGGCGCGGCGTCGCGCGCCGGGCAGGCTGCTGCATGGCGGTGTCCTCTGTAGACGCCTGCGAGGTGAGCTGTCGGGTTCGGGCTGAGGTTGCCCGGCCGCCTGTGGGAGCGGCTTCACCCCTAGCCTCGGTCCGCACGCGCGGGCGCGTGGGCCGGGCACTGACCTGGGTCCCCCGCTCCCGTCCGCTGCGGTGCTCGACTGCCGACCGGCGGGTGGACAGGACTCGGCGTCCCGACGGCGGGGTCCGCGAAGACGGACTCGTGCAGGCTAGGCAGGCCGCTCGAATGTCGACAAGCCGACAGGGGGTGTTGTCGCGCAGCTCACAGTGGGAGCCGTCCGGAGTGGATCAAGTCACCGGGGAAGTTGATCAGTTGGAGGCGGGGCGGGGCGTGGGGCGGCGGCCGGGGCGGCCGAGGGGGTCGGCGGCGGGCCGGCGAGCGGGTGGCGGAGGTCCGGCCGGGGTGGGCGCGGCGCCGGGGCGGGCGCGGCGCCGGCCCGGTGTCCGCTCCGTGGCCGGGTGCCCGCATGTCCGCCGCGAAGGTCGGCCGGTCGGATAGGTTGGGAGTCCAGCCGTACCGCACAGACGAGAGACGAGGACCCGCTCCGCCATGACCGCGCCCCTGCCCGCCTTCGCCGGCCGTACCTACCTCTTCCAGGTCGACAACGGCGCGGCCTTCCGCAACGCCTACTCGCCCGACGGCAAGCGGCTGCGCTGGGAGGGCCTCGGCGAGTCGGCGGGTCAGTGGGAGGACGTCGCGCTGCACATCGCCGAGATCGGGCCGGAGCTGTACTTCGTCAGCTGGACCGAGCAGAGCGGCATCACCGTCAGCCACGTGATGGACCTCGGCAGGCTGACGGTGCGCGCGTTCTGGACGTACGAGGGCGAGGGCGGCCGGGTCGGCGAGCTGCACACCGGGACCCTGGAGCCGGTGGCCTGAGACCGGTCCGGGGCCGCCGCGCGCGCTGGTATCCGGGCGTGCTGGCCGGGCGGGCGGGCCCGGCGGCGGTCAGACCGTGTGGCTCGGCACCTTGAGGTGCTGGGAGAGCCACTCCAGCGAGGACGGCAGCAGCCTGCTCCAGGTCTCGAAGTTGTGGCCGCCGGTCTTCATCATGCTGTAGGAGACCTTCATGGGCGCGTGCGCGGCCGCCACGAAGGCCTCGGTGTCCCGGCGGTAGTCGCCGTCGCCCTCCCTGGTCCCGGCCAGCAGGACGGACACCTCGGGCTGCGGCAGGTTCTTCAGCCGCCACATCAGGTCCGCCTCGTTGCGACGCTGCTGGCTGCCCCGGAAGAGGTCGCCGGTGGTCGGGTCGTCGGCGGCCTGGTAGTAGCCGGAGAGCGAGACGGCGGTCGGGAAGACCTCCGGGTGCCGCATGGCGAGCTTGAGGGCGCAGTAGCCGCCGGTCGAGTTGCCCATGAAGCCCCAGGCCTGCGGGTCCGAGGAGACCCGGTAGGTCGCCTGGATCGCGGCCGGGACGTCCTTGGTGAAGTACGTCTCCGACTGCGCGCCACCCGGGATGTCCTCGCACTCGGTGTCCTGCGGGAGTGCGGGCGAGGGGCGCATCAGCACCATCACGGTCGGCTGCATCCGACCCTCCTGGAGCAGCTTGAGCGCCGCGCCCGGGTAGTTCAGCCGGGTCACCAGGTTCTTCGCGATCCCGGGGAAGCCGGTGCTCACGATCACCGCCGGGAACTGCTTCTGCGCGTACTCCGGCTGGAAGTACTGCGGCGGCAGGTAGACGTACCCGTCGGTGGAGAGCCGGGTGCCGGCGCCGTCGATCCGGACCTCGCGGATCTCGCCGGACTGCTTGGGGTCGCGACCGAGCGCCCCGCCGCCCTGGACCGACGCGTGCCCGATGGTCTCCACCTGGAGGCGCCCGGAGGCGTCCGCCTTGTTCTGGATGACGACCGGGCCGTTGTCGCCGGTGCCGAGCAGATCGTCCCAACTACTGTAGAAGGCGAAGTAGTTGTTGGCCACCAGGCCCAGCGCGGCGAGCACGGTGAGCTGGGTGGCGAGCAGCGCGCCGATCCGGCCGAGCACCGCCTGCCAGGTCGTCTTCGACAGTCTCGGCCACAGCCAGACCGTGCCGGCCATCATCACGACGGCGATCAATACGGTCAGCGCCAGCACCTTGTGGCTCGTCAGACCCATGTCCTACTTGCTCCCACGCCTCGAACTCCCCCGCCCCCGTTGTCAGGACAACTGTCAGGACAACCGGAACGGCCGCCCCGGTTCCCCCGTCCACCACGGAAGCCACCACCGAGGCGCGATCAACAACCCTAGCGGCCCGCCGGGCCCCCGTGGACCCGCCGACCAGCGGGTATAGCGGCCGGGGCGGTGCCGGAACCGCGGGAGAGCGGGCTGGCACGAGCGGAGTGGCGGGCGATGTGGCCGGCGCCGCGGCCGGCGCTGTGGCGGGTGGGCCGGGCTGAGGTCGCCTCAGCTGACGCTGCTCCAGAGGCGCAGACCGGCGGTCAGTTCGCGCATGCACCGGGCGCCCAGCTCCTGGGGCGAACCGGGCCCGGCGGCGGGGGCGTCGGAGAAGGCCCACTCCTCCAGGGCCACCCGGATGGCGGTGGTCGCGGCGGCGGCCGCGAGCCGGATCTCCAGCTCGTCGGTGCCCCGGGGGCAGCGGGCGGTGAGCACCGCGCGCAGCCGCTCCTCCGAGTCGGCGTGCACCCGCTGCCAGACCGAGTCGAGCCGGGGATCGCGCAGCAGGTCGCGGGTCCAGTGCATGGCCTCCACGGCCGGAGTGTCGGATGGCGTCAGCGACTCGACCGCCGAACGCTCCAGCGCCTCGCGGACCGGCAGATCGGCCGAGCTCTCCGCGAAGAGCAGCACCCAGCGCCGGCCGCCGGCCGCCAGCAGCGGGGCGACGGCGTCCTCCTTCACGGAGAAGTAGCGGTAGAAGGTGCGCACCGAGATGCCGGAGGCGAGCGCGATCTCCTCGGCGGTGGTCGCCTCGGCCCCGCGCTCGGCGAAGAGCGCGGCGGCGGTACGGGCGATCTCCAGCCGGGTGGTGTCACGGCGGCGCTGGTTCAGGGTAGGGCGTCCGATCACGGCACTCAGCGTACGCGGACCGACGCACCTGGTGGCGCGACGTGCCGGGATGGCGTGTTGTGCCAGGAAGGCGTGTCGCGCCGGAGTGGCGTGACACGCCCGGGTGGCGGGACGTGCCGGGATGGCGTGTTGTGCCAGGAAGGCGTGTCGCGCCGGAGTGGCGTGACACGCCCGGGTGGCGGGACATGCCGGGGTGACGTGTTGTGCCAGGACGGCGTGACACGCACGGATGGCGCGGCGTGCCGTGATGGCGTGTCGCGTCAAAGTGGCGTGACACGCCCAGGTGGCGCGGCGTGCCGTGGTGGCGCGGGCGCACCTCGGCGGCGTTCCGCACCGGGCGGTCAGCGGTATGACCGTCGAGCCGAACCGGTATGGCACATCGTGCCACTTTGGCCCGCCACGACTCATTGGCACGATGTGCCACTTCGGCGTACCGTGTCAATCGAGGTCGCGAGACCACGAACGAACGGAGAACCACCATGGAGCGCTTCAGCGGACGGAACGTCCTGATCACCGGCGGCGGCTCGGGCATCGGCCGGGCCACCGTGCACCGGATCCTCGCCGAGGGCGGGCGGGTCGTCGCGGTCGACGTCAACGAGGACGGCCTGAAGGCCACCCTGGACCGGGCGACCGGTGACGGGACCGCCGACCGGTTGACGACCTCGGTCGTGGACATCTCGGACGAGGCCGCCGTCCGCGCGGGCGTGGCCGAGGCGGTGGCCGGGCTCGGCGGGCTCGACGTCCTGGTCAACGCGGCCGGGATCCTGCGTTCCTCGCACACCCACGAGACCAGCCTGGAGTTCTGGAACACGCTGATCGCGGTCAACCTGACCGGCACCTTCCTGATGACCCGCGAGGCGCTGCCGGCCCTGCTCGCCGGTGGGCGGGGCGTGGTGGTGAACTTCAGCTCCACCTCCGCGACCTTCGCGCACCCCTACATGGCCGCGTACGCCGCGACCAAGGGCGGCATCCAGTCGTTCACCCACGCGATCGCCTCGGAGTACGCCAAGCAGGGACTGCGCGCGGTCTGCGTCGCCCCGGGCAGCATCGACAGCGGCATGACCAACAACCCGGGCCTGCCGGCCGACGCCGACTTCAGCCTGCTCGCCAAGCTCTCCCCCGCGCTCGGCCAGGGCTTCGCCGGGCCGGAGACGGTGGCCGGCGTGATCGCCATGCTGGCCTCGGACGACGGCGCCTTCGTCACCGGCACCGAGATCCGGATCGACGGCGGCACCCACATGTGACCCCCGATCGGACGGCGGGCCGACCCGGTGGGGCCCTGGGGCTGTCCCGGGGCGCCGAGGTGGCCTTTACTGGAGGTGAGGGCACCCGAGCCGGCGGACGGACGCCGCACCGTGTCGCCGCCGCCGGTGGTTCAGCAGCCCGCCCGGCAGGAGGCCGTGCCATGAGCTCACCGTCGCGGGAACAAGCCTTACCCCGTCTCGTCGTCGACACCCCCGGCCGGCTCCGGGGCGAGGTCTTCGAACTGACCGACCGGCCGCTGCTCGTCGGCCGGGACGCCACCTGCCAGATCCGGGTGGGCGAGCCCGGCGTCAGCCGGCGCCACGCCGTGGTGCAGCGGTCGGCCGGTCACACCACCGTCGAGGACCTGGCCTCCACCAACGGCACCCGGCTCAACGGCCACCCGGTGCACGGACAGGAGGAGCTGCACGCCGGGGACGTCCTGGACTTCGGCCCCTTCGAGGTGCACTACGAGGACCCGTGGGAGGCCGACACCGCCATCCTTCCCGGCCCCGGCACGGGGGACCCGGCGCAGAGCCCGGCGGAGCGGCCCGCCGATGTCACCCGGACCGCCGCGCTGCCGCTCCGGCCGGAGCCGTCGGAGCGCCAGGGCCGCCAGGAGTACCAGGAACGCCAGGAGTACCGGCAACCGCAGGAGCAGCCGCGCGGGCTGCGCGGTCCGCTCGTGTCGCCGTCGGCGCAGCAGCAGCAGCAGTACCCCCCACAGCAGTACCCCCCGCCGCCGCAGTACCCGTCGGCGCGGCCGCCCCCGCCAGGCCGCCGCCCGCCACCGCCCGGGCCGCCCGACCGCCCGGCGGCGCCGCCGTACGGGGCGGAGCGCAGGTTCGAGGTGGGGCAGCAGCAGGCGGGCAACCTCAGCAACGTCGCGGGTGACCAGTACAACTACGTCACGCAGGCCCGGCGGGAGAGCTTCTTCCGCGAGATCGCGGCCACCCGGACCAGGGCGCGGCACCTGGTGGTGGCGGGCTTCCTGCTCTTCGTGGTCGGCGGCGCGGTCTACGGCTGGGCGATCATCCGCTTCATCGCCGAGACCAACGACGCGGCCAACACCGACAGCCCCGACCTGACCGTGCCCAATGTCCTCGGCCCGGAGATCGGCGGTATGCCAGTGGGCGCCATCGGCTTCGGGGCGGCCGCGATCGGCAGTGTTCTGGTCCTCGTCGGAATCGTCCTGCACATCGTGGCCACCTCCCGTCGGCGGCGCTTCGAGTCGGCGGAAGCGCAGCGGCTCCAGGCGCCACCGCCCCGCTGAGACTCCCAAGCCTCGAAGGACCGACTCCCCGGAGGGACGCCATGGTCTTCAACATCGGCAACCAGCAGGGCGGCGTGATCAACAACGTCGCCGGTGACCAGACGGTCCGGGGCGGCCAGACGGGCCACTTCACGGCGGCCGGGCAGGACGTCCGCGCGCTGGTCGGCGAACTCCGCTCCGCCGCCGAGCGGGCGCAGCTGCCACCGGCGGTCGCCCCCGAGGTCCGGACCGAGCTCGACGCGCTGGACACGGAGGTCGCGCGACCGGAGCCGGACCGCGAGGCGGTCGCGGGCCGGCTCACCAGGATCACCCGCCTGCTCGGCTCGGCCGGTGCACTCGTCGCGGCCGGCACCGGCCTGCTCGGGCCCCTCTCGGCCCTGGCGGGCTGGCTCGGCGCACTAGGCCAGCCGATCCTCCGGGCACTCGGCGGCTGACCCGGCCCCCGGCCGGGCGGTCGCACGCCAACGCGGCACCCCCCGGTCCTCAGCGGTCGGCCCGGGGAGGGCGCAGCCCGTACCGGTCCGCCGAGCCGCTCCCCGCCCGCCCGGCAGCGGGCCCCGGCCCCGGATACGCGCCAGCGCGGCACTTCCTGGCCCGCAGCACACGGCCGCCGGGACGACCAGCGCACTCCCCCGCAGCCCTGACCGGTCTACGCGGACCGCACGCCGCCCAGACGAACGGCGCGATGCTCCAGACGGCTGCGCCGAACCCGCCGGCCCCCACCCGCCCGGCAGCACCAGCCCTCGACGAACGCCCACGCGACGGCCGACGCCCTCGCCGCGACCGGCATCGGTCTGCCCGACCCACCGGGCAGCCCAACCGAGCCCGCCCAACCGAACCCCGGCCGAGCGAGCCGCCGTCGGGCAGACGGCCCAGCGGGTCGGTGAGCAGCCCGCAGGACAGCCGGTGCACCTGCCATCGGCTCGGACCGCGCACCACCACGGCCCGGCAGGGCGGCCCGGGCCGAGGTGGCAGCCACTCCGGCCCGGCGGCGCAGAGCGCTCAGTGGGCCGCCCAGCGGACGGTCAGGGCCTGGGCGGGGTTGGTGACGAGGAGGCGTCGGGCCAGGTCCGGGCCGAACTCGCGGTCCAGGCGCGGAGCGACGGCCGTGAGCAGGTGGGTGGGTCCGGGGCTGTGCCGGGCGGTGCGGGTGGTGGTGTCACCGCCGAGGAGCAGCCGGTCGGCGTGGCCGGCCTCGACCAGTGCGGCGACGGTGTCGAACAGGTGGTGGTCGGTGGCGTGATGGGCCCGGGAGGGACCGTCCAGGGCCAGGTAGGCGCCGGAACCGGCGAGGTGCCGGTGCAGCCGCAGGTCGGGCAGCCGGTTGAGGTGGCCGAGGATGACCCGGTGGGCCGGCACGCCGTGCTGCCCGCAGAGCAGGTCGAGGACGTCCGAGGCGGCGGTCCCGAGTTCGTGGTGGACGGCGATCGGCGCGCCGGTGGCGTGGTGCGCCTCGGCCGCCGCCGCCATCACCCGGCGGGTGTGCGGGCCGAGGCCGTGGTAGTCGCCCGCCACCTTGATCAGTCCGGCCCGGACGCCCGCGGGCGCGGCGCGCAGACCGGTGGTCAGCTCGGCGGTGAACAGCTCGGCGAGCCCTTCGTAGCGCTCGGCCAGCCACTGCGGGTCGTAGTGGACGTCCTGGTGCAGGCCGGTGGCCGCGACCAGGTGGACGCCGGTCGCGCGGGCGAGACCGGGGAGCGCGAAGGCGCCGCGGCCCATGCCGTGCGGGGTCCACTGGACCATCGCCCGGCCGCCGGCCGCCGCGAAGTCGCGCAGCACCCGCTCGGCGGCCGCCGGGTCGTCGAGTTCCTCGCCGGGCAGCCGGGGGCTGCGCAGGAACAGGTGATCGTGGGCGTCACAGACGCCGAACTCGGCCGGGTCGAGGTCACCCAGAACGGTGCGGACGGCGCCGCCCCCGGCGCCGGCGGCAACCTCGGCGGCACTGTCGACAGAAGCACTCACGCGGCCCGGCCCCCGGTCTCCGCCTCGGCGAAGGCGGTCTTCGCCACCCGCAGGGCGGCCAGGGCCTTGGGCACGCCGACGTAGGGCGCGAGGTGGACCAGCACCTCGGTGATCTCCTCTCTGCTCAGCCCGACCCGCAGGCTGTTGCGGACGTGGTCGGCGAGCTGCGGCTCCACCCCGCCGAGGGCGGTGAGCGCGGCCAGGTTGGCCACCTGGCGGTCGCGCAGGCCCAGCCCGGGCCGCTGGTAGGTGCCGCCGAAGAGGCTGGTGACGATCCAGTCGGCGAAGCCGGGCGCCAGCGCGTCCAGGCCGGTCAGGGTGGCGGCCTGGGTCTGCGGCCCGGCCAGTTCGTCCAGGAGCGCGTAGCCGGCGGCGCGGTCGAGCGGGGCGGGGACGAGGTCGGCGGGGTTCACGGGGGGGCCTTTCACCAGTGGCGGCCGGCGGGCAGCCGGTCGAGTTCGGGGGTCGACAGGTGCAGCACCCGGTAGCGGGTGCCCGGGGCGTCCTCCGGGACCGGGCCGCTCCAGAGCGCGATGCGCAGCAGTTCCCAGCGGTCGGGGTCGACGGCGACGGCCGCCGTGTGCAGCGCCGGGTGGTCGGGCAGGGACGCGAGGGCGGCCTCGACGGCCTCGGCCGGGTCGGCGCCGTCCGGGAGTGGTTCGAGGTGGCGGCTGGCGAAGCCGGCGGACCCGTCCGCGTCGCCGCGCAGCAGACCGACGCGCGGCGGTCCGTCCCGGCGCGGACCTTCGTGGCGCGGACCTCCGTGGCGCAGACCTGCGCCGAGCCAGTGCCGGACGGCCGGACGGCCGAAGTCGGCACTCAGGCCCCGGAAGCCCGGGCCCCAGAGGAAGCTGTTCATGCCCTCGGCGGTCCGCCAGAGGTAGAACGGGGCGTACTGGTGGACGGGCGAGTCGTCGCGGCCGCGCTCGCGCACCAGGTACGCCTTGAGGCCGAGACCGGGGTAGGCGTCGAGCAGGTGGCCCTTCTCGGCGACCCGCCGGTGGATGATCCCCATGTCGTAGTCGGCGGGGAGGGTGATCTCGTACTGCATGGCGTGCACGTCGGGCTCCTGGTGGGGGCTTCGGACAGGGCGGGGCGGCTCACCTCGGCCGGTGGGCGGTCTCGGCCGGTGCGGTACGCGGCGAGCAGCCCGAGGGCGCCCCGGACGGCCCGGTCGAACGGCTCGGCCGTACCGGCGGCGCGGGCGAGCACGTAGCCGCCCTGGACGACGGCGACCACGGCCGCGGCGGTGTCGGCCGGGTCGGCGCAGGGAGCGAGCTCACCGGCGTCCTGTCCCTCGACGATCACCTCGGCGAGCCGGTCGCACGCCCCGGTCGAAGGTCGCCTCGACCGGGGCGCGCGGCCGCGGGTCGGCGATGACGTCCTGGGTTGGCGTGGCCATGCGGCGACTGTACCTACTGGTACGTCCAATGTACATACCAGTAGGTACAGAGCCGCGCGCCGGCTGCCGGAGCCCCGGGTAGCGGAGCCTCACCGGGTGACGGTGGTGCGCGTGGGGTCGCCGGTCAGGGCAGCTCGCGGCGGATCACCGGGGCGACCTCGGCGGCGAACAGCTCCAGCTGCTCGTGCTGGACGTCCTCGGTGAGGGCGTCCACGCCGATGCCCACCACCTCGTTGCCGAACGCCTCGTGATAGCGGTGGATCTTCTCGATCACCTGCTGCGGGCTGCCGACCAGCGCCGAGCCGCGCTCCAGCGCGTCCTCCAGCGACTCGAACGGCGAGTTGTTGTACCGGCCGGCCGCCGAGCCGAGCAGGGCGTCCCAGTACGGGCGGAAGCCCTCGATCGCGTCCTGCGAGCGCCTGGCGACGAACAGGCCGCCGAAGCTCGTCCCGACCCGGGCGTCCTCGGGGTCGCGGCCGTAGTGCTCCCAGCGCTCGCGGTAGTGGTCGACCAGCGCCTTGTACTTGGCCAGCGGATGGAAGGAGTTGGCGGAGAACAGCGGGTCCCCGAAGCGGGCGGCGAGGTCGGTGGACTGTTCGCTGGTCGCGCTGCCGTGCCAGACCGGGATCGGGTCCTGGTACGGACGCGGCGAGGTGGTGACCTCCCTGAGCGGCGGGCGGGTGCTCCCCTCCCAGCTGACCTTCTCCTCCCGCCAGAGCCGGTGCAGCAGTCCGTAGTTCTCGGCCAGCGCGTCCCACTGGCGGTCCTCCGGCAGCCCGAACAGGTCGAAGTGGCGCGGGTCGTTGCCCTTCCCGATGATCAGTTCGAGGCGGCCGCCGGAGAGTTGGTCGAGCACCGCGTAGTCCTCCGCGACCCGGACCGGGTCCAGGATGCTGAGCACCGTGACGGTGGTGAAGAGCCGGATCGTGGAGGTGCGGGCGGCGATGGCGCTGAGCAGCACGGGGGGCGCCGGGGAGAGGAACGGTTCGCCGTGCCGCTCCCCCACGCCGTAGCCGTCGAAGCCGAGCCGTTCGGCGGTGACGGCCTGGTCGATGACGTTGTGCAGCTTCTCGTAGGTCGTGCGCCGCACTCCGGTGACGGGGTCGGGTCCGTTGGAGACGAGGGACGAGACGGTGAACCGCATGGCGGTCTCCTTGTGGGGCGTTCGGTGTCGCTCGGCGGGGTGCGCCGGCGCTCGGCGGGGATCCACCGGGGAGGTCCGGGGGTCCGGAGGGAAACGGGGATCCGGGAGGAACGGGGATCCCCGGGGGGCGGCGGTGCGGCGCGCCCGGGCCCCGGCGGCCCCGCGTCCAGGGGCCGATCGCGCTCACACGGGAACGGCGGCGGGTCGGGAGCGGCGGCGGGAGAGGAGCTTGGGCGGCGGCGGCGTCAGCGCGTGCCGCGGACGGGGCGACAACAACGCGGGAGAGCTGCGCAGATGGTCATACCGGCTCCCCTTCGCCTCGCACCCATACGATCCACCGCGAGCATATGCACCGGTCAGGGGCGGGGCAAGAGCTTGATCGGGGCGACGGTCCTGGCAGGATGTCCGGCATGACGTACCTCGCCGCGGATGACCGCTATGCCTCGATGACCTACCGCCGGGCCGGCCGCAGTGGCGTCCAGCTGCCCGCCGTCTCGCTCGGCCTGTGGCACAACTTCGGTGACGCCCAGCCGCTGGAGGTGCAGCGGGCGGTGCTGCGCCGCGCCTTCGACCGGGGCGTCACCCACTTCGACCTGGCGAACAACTACGGCCCGCCGTACGGCAGCGCCGAGCGCAACTTCGGCTACCTGTTCGCGCAGGACTTCCGCCCGTACCGGGACGAGATGTTCATCGCCAGCAAGGCGGGCTGGGACATGTGGCCCGGCCCGTACGGCGACGGCGGCAGCCGCAAGTACCTGCTGGCCAGCCTGGACCAGTCGCTGGGCCGGATGGGCCTGGACTACGTGGACGTCTTCTACTCGCACCGCCACGACCCCGACACCCCGCTCGAAGAGACGATGGGCGCGCTGGACTCGGCCGTCCGCTCGGGGAAGGCCCTGTACGCGGGGATCTCCAACTACCCGGCCGAGCAGCACCGGGAGGCCGTCGCGATCCTGCGCGAGCTGGGCACCCCGGTCCTGCTGAACCAGTCCGCGTACTCGATCCTCGACCGCTCCGTGGAGGAGGGGGTGCTGGACGCGGTCGGCGACACCCGGACCAGCCTGATCGCCTACTCCCCGCTCGCCCAGGGGCTGCTGACGGACCGCTACCTCTCCGGTGAGGTGCCCGCCGGATCGCGGATGTCGGTCGGACGGTTCCTGAACAAGGAGGCGCTGACCGGCCCGAAGCTGGAGCAGCTGCGCTCACTGAACAAGGTCGCCGAGCGGCGCGGGCAGACCCTCGCCCAGCTGGCGCTGTCCTGGGTGCTCCGCGACGACCGGGTGGCATCGGTGATCATCGGGGCGAGCAGCGTCGCCCAGCTCGACCAGAACATCGACGCGCTGAACGGCGGCCCGCTGACCGCCGAGGACCTCGCGGAGATCGACGCGCTCAGCCGCTGAGCCGTCCCGGCCGCCTGATCCGGCAGTCCCGAAGTCCCGGCAGTCCGTACAGTGCCGCCCCGAGCTTCCTCGGGCGACACCGCGTGACCTGCCGGGACTTCGGGCGTTGTACCGTCCGCACACGTCCTTCGAGACCCTGGAGTCCCCGTGCGGACGCTCCTCCTGCGCACTCTCGCGCGCTTCGCCCGACAGCTGGCACTGACCTCGCCGGTGCCGTTCCCCGTCCTGCCGGGCGCCTTCGCCCCTCCGCTAGCGGCGGCCCACGCCGAGCGCGGGTAGCACCGTCTCGGCGACCCGGTGCGCCTCTTCGAGCAGCGGGTTGCCGGAGAGGATGAAGGTGTCCACACCGAGCGACTCGAACTCCTGGAGACGCTCGACCACCTGGGCGGTCGAACCGACCACCGCCGTACCGGGGCCGGGGCGGAACAGGCTCATCCCGGGCCACAGGTTCCGGTGGCTCTCCAACTCCCTTGCCCGCGCCGGTACTCGGCCCCCGTGCTGGCGGAACTGGCGCTGCCAGCCAACCCCGTCCTCACCGGTCGCCCCGCCGAGCTGCCGGGCGTAGGTGGCCTCGCTGGTGACGTCGAGCAGCCGGTCGGCGGCGGCCCAGGCCTCGTCCTCGGTGTCGCGGACGATCAGGTGCAGCCGCAGGCCGATCCGCAGGGTGCGCCCGTACGCGGCGGCGCGCTCGCGGACCAGGTCCAGCTTCTCCCGGAGCTGCTGGGGCGGTTCGCCCCAGGTCAGGTAGACGTCCACGTGCTCGGCGGCCATCTCGATGCCGGCCGCCGAACTGCCGCCGAACCAGAGCGGGATGCCGCCCGGCTGGACGGGAGCGAGTTCGCGCAGGCTCGCGCCGGCGTTCTTCAGGTCGTAGAACTCGCCTTTGTGGTCGAAGACTTCACCGGAGGTGAGGCGCCGGACGATCGACCAGTACTCGGCACTCAGCCGGTACCGGTCGTCGTGTTCGACGTCCAGGCCGTACTCGCGCAGCTGCGCGGTGGAGCCGTTCACGACGTTGAACCGGAGCCGGCCGCCGTGCAGGTGGTCGAAGCTGAGCGCCATCTTCGCCAGCAGGGTGGGCGAGATGAGCCCGGGGTGGACGGCCAGCAGCGGCTTGAACGCGGGGGTGGTGGCGGCGGCCAGCGCGTTGCCGAGGTCCCAGACGTCGTAGAGGTCGGTCGCCAGCAGCGCGCCGGTGTAGCCCAGGCGCTCGACGCTGCCCGCGAGTTGCTGGAGGTAGCGGAGGTCGACCGGGCGTCGGCCGGCCGGCTCCCAGGGGTAGTGGCCCTCGCGCGGGATGATGTACCAGAGGACTTCGGAGGCCATCGGGTCAGACCGCCTTGGCGAGTGCGGCGGCCACCGGGGCCTCCAGCGCAGGCAGATGGGCGTCGGCGACGGTCAGCGCGCGGTCGATGAAGCCGACGCCGTGGAAGATGTCCGCGGCCTCCTGCTGCTCGGCGACGAACCCGGCGGTGGCGGGCTCCAGCCGCCACGGCAGGGCGGTCAGCGCCTGCTCCCAGTCCTCCACCGCCCCGCCCAGGTCGGCGGCGGCGATCGCGGCCGCCTCGGCCGGGTGGGCGGCCACCCAGGCATCGGCACGGCGCAGCGCGGCCGCGATCGCCGCCACCACCTCGGGGCGCTCGGTGGCGAAGTCCCGGCGGGTGAAGAACACCGAGCGGTCGGTGATGACGTCACCGGTGCGGATCAGCTCGCGGAACCGCCCGCTCCGGCGGGCGGCGGCCAGTTCGGCGCCCTGGGCGATCCAGCCGAGGATCTCGCCGTCGCGCAGCCGCTGGGCCTGGTCCTCGTCGGCGGCCGGGCGGACCGGGGTGATGTCGGTCGCGTAGGAGAGGCCCTCGGCGTGCAGCGCCTTGGCCAGCAGGTGCGTCTGCCAGGAGCCGACGGCCAGCACGACGGTGCCGCCCCTGAGGTCGGCGACGGAGGCCACCGGGCCGTCGGCGAGCACCAGCAGCGCACCGTGGTCGGGGCGGGGAGCGGAGACCGCCGCGTACACCAGGTCGTGTCCGGCGGCCTGGGCGGTGACCGGCGGGGTGGAGCCGGTGCCGCCGAAGTCGATGGTGCCGTCGGCCAGCAGGGCGCCCGTACGGGTGCCGTCGGCGTAGTGGTGGAAGACGCCGGTCTCACCGAGCGGGGCCAGCTCCTCGGCCAGGTGGTCCAGCCGGGAGAGGTAGTAGAGCGAGGGGTTGCTGGCGTGGACGCCGAGGGTGATGGCCATGGTGATCTCCGGTGTACTGGCGGGGACTTGGGGGGTGGGGAATGCGGAGCGCGGGGTCAGTGGACGCCGAGGTCGGCGAGCAGGCGGCGGCGCAGCTCGGCGAAGGCCGGGTCGGCCGGGTCCCGGGGGCGCTCGACGGCGACCCGCTCGTCGCGGACCAGCCTGCCGTCCCGCAGGACGGCGACCCGGTCGGCGAGCCGGACGGCCTCCTCCACGTCATGGGTGACCAGCAGGACGGCCGGGCGGTGGCGGCGGACGAGGTCACCGACCAGGTCCTGCATCCGTAGCCGGGTGAGAGCGTCCAGGGCGGCGAACGGCTCGTCCAGGAGGAGGAGTTGCGGCTCCCGGACGAGCGCCCGGGCGAGCGCCGCCCGCTGCGCCTCACCGCCGGAGAGGGTGGCCGGCCAGGCGTCGGCGTGCTTCTCCAGCCCGACCTCGGCGAGTGCCCGCAGGGCGGTCTCCCGGGTCGCGGCGCCGCGCGGCAGCCCGACGGTGACGTTGGCGAGCACCCGCTTGGACGGCACCAGGCGGGGCTCCTGGAAGACCACCGTGCGGACCGGCGGAACGAGCACCGTACCGGCGTCGGCCCTGTCCAGGGCGCCGAGGATCCGCAGCAGGGTGGTCTTGCCGGTTCCGCTGGCGCCGAGCAGGGCGACGAACTCGCCCCGGGCGATGGACAGGTCCACCCCGTCGAGGACGGCCCGGGTGCCGAAGACCCGGCGCAGGCCGCGCAGGTGGACGGCGGGGGCGCCGCCCTCGGCCGCGACAGCGCCGGCGGTCGGGGACGCGGTGGCGGCCAGGGTCGCGGTGGTGGCGGTGGTGGTCGGGGTGCTCATCGGCCCGCTCCTTGGGTGGCCTTGCGCCAGGGCATCAGGAAACGCTCCAGGAGGCGGACCACACCGTCCGCGGTGAGGCCGAGCAGCCCGTAGATCAGGATGCAGACGGCGAGGACGTCGGTGCGCGAGAAGTTCTGCGCCTGGGCCATCAGATAGCCGATGCCCTCGGTGGAGTTGATCTCCTCGGCGGCGATCAGCGCGATCACACTGAGCGTCATCGAGAGCCGCAGCCCGGAGAGCAGCGAGGGCAGCGCACCGGGCAGCACCACGGTGCGGACGATCGCCCAGCGGCCGAGGCCGAAGCTGCGCATCGCCTCGATCAGCTTGCGGTCGGTGTTGCGCACGCCCCCGGAGGTGGAGACGTACATCGGGAAGCTGGTCGCGACCCCGATCAGGGCGATCTTCGCCGTCTCGGTGATGCCGAACCAGACCATGAAGAGCGGGACCAGGGCGAGGAACGGCACCGTGCGCAGGACCTGCACCGCGGAGTCCAGCAGCTCCTCGCCCAGCCGGAAGAACCCGGTGACGACACCGAGCACCAGCCCGGCGCCGGCCCCGAAGACCAGGCCGAGCCCGGCCCGGGTGAGCGAGACGGTGAGCGCGTCGGTGAGCTGGCCGTTGCCCCAGAGCTCGCCGACCGCGTCGGCGACCTGGGCGGGCGAGGCGAGCACGTCCTGGGTGAGCGCCCCCGTGGCGGAGGCCAGCGCCCAGCCGCCGAGCAGGGCGAGGGGGCCGATGGTGCGCAGGATCAGCGCGACGGCGCGGGGGCGGGGCGCGGGCAGCCGGGTGCGCGGGGCGACCAGACCGGCTTCGAGGGCCGCGACGGTGCCGTCGTCGGCGGTGGCGGACCCGGTGGCGGCGTCCCCGGTGGCTTCCCGGGTGGCGGCGGGCGCGTCGGTCACGGTGCTCACTTGGCACCGTCCGCGAGGGTGGCGATGTCGATCAGGTACGGCTTGACGTCGACCAGCTGCTTGGTGACCTTCTGGTCGGCGAAGAACGCCGCCACCGTGGCGAAACGGGCGGTGTCGGCCTCGGTGATGACGTCGGCGGTGGCGCTCTGCCGGGTGACGGCGACCGCGATCTCCTTCTCGGCGGGGGTGACGGCGGTCGGCCCGGAGTCGGTGAACACGTTGAGGTAGCCCGCCGGGTCCGCCTTCTCCTTCAGGCCGCCCTCGTGCAGGTAGGCGTAGAAGGCCTTGACCACCTCCGGGTGCTTCTCGGCGAAGCCGTTGCGCACCGCCCAGACCGCGTAGTTGTCGGAGCCGACCTCCTTGCCGTTGACCAGGAAGTGCGCGCCGGAGTTGGCGATCGACGGGGTGGAGAAGGTGTTCCAGGTCGCCCAGGCGTCCACCTGGCCGGAGTTGAAGACGCCCGAGGTCTGGTCGGCGCGCAGGTAGACGCGTTCGACCCGGTCGGCCGGCACGCCGCTCTTCTCCAGGGCCTTGAGCAACAGGTACTCGCTGGTGCCGCCCTGGCTCACCGCGACCTTCCGGCCGGCCAGGTCCTGGACGGACTTGATGGGCGAGTCGTTCTTCACCAGGATGCCCTCGCCCACGCCGTCCGGCGCCGTCTGGGCGAACAGCTTGAAGCCTGGCTTCTGCGCCAGTGCGGCGACGGCCGAGGTGATCGACCCCAGCGCGACGTCGAGCTGGTCGGCGGAGAGCGCCTGGGCGGCGGGGGCGAACGGGCCGGCGCTCCCCGTCCAGGCGACCTTGGCGTGGACGGCGGCGAGGGCCCGGTCGAGGGAGCCGTCCTTCTTGCCCAGGGCGAGGAAGCCGCTGTTGCCCGGGTCCGGCAGGCGCAGCACCACCTCGGCCTTGCCTCCCCCGTCGGCGGAGGCCTTGGCGCCACCGGCGGACGAACCGCAGGCGGCCAGGGCGGTGGTGGTGAGCAACGCGGTGGCGGTGAGGGCGAGGCGGCGGGTCTTCACGGTCAGCTCCAGGGGAATCGGCAGGCCGGCGGGCGCGGCGGAGGGCAGGACAGCGGCGGAGGGCAGGACGGCGACGGGGGGCAGGACAGCGACGCGGACAGAGCGGCGACGCGGGCGGGGCGGCGGCATGGGGGGGGCGTCAGGCCGGCCCGGCCGCGGCGCGGCGGGCGGCGAGCAGCGCGCGGGCGGCGCGCAGCGGCTCGGGGTCCGCCCAGGCGGCGACGTCGACGGGGGCGGCGAGGAAGCCCTGGTGGCGCAGGAAGCGCTCCTGCTGCTCCAACAGGCCGAGGCGCTCCTGCGAGAGGTCGAGGTGCAGGGTGCGGTGACCGCCCGCCGCGTAGGCCCCGGCGACGCCCTCGGCGCCGGCGCCGGTCTCGGCCTGCAGGATCCGGGCCACCTCGGCGGGGTTCCCGGCGGCCCAGTCGGCGGCCTCCAGGAGGACGGTCAGGAAGCGGGCGACCAGGTCCGGACGCTCGTCCAGCAGTCGCTGGTGGACGGTGACCGGGCGCGGTGTGCCGTTGTTGACCCGGCTGCGGCGGTCCGGCGCGGCGTCCAGCTCGATCGCGACCTCGGCGCCGAACCGGCGGGCCGCCTCGACGGCCAGCGCGCCCTTGACGTATACCGCGTCCACCACGCCGTCGCGCAGCGCGGCCAGTTCGGCGGCCCACTGCCCACCGCCCGGCGCGGCCGGGACGTCGACCAACTCTGCGTCGTCCAGGGTGAGTCCGGCCGTGGCGAGGGCTCCGTGCAGGCCGGCCAGGGCCATCGCCCGCCAGAAGTCGATGCCGATCCCATGGCGTGGGACGGCCAGTCGCAGCCCGCGCAGCTGCCCGGGCGAGCCGATACCGCTGCCGGCCCGGACCAGGACGACCTGACGCTCCTCGATCCAGGTGAGACCGATCAGCCGGGTCCGCTCGCCGCGCGAACGTGCCCAGAGCGCGGGCACGTTGCCGCCTTCGCGGAACAGGCCGGTGAGGGCGTGGGTGTAGTGGTGGTCGGCGGCCACCTCCGGCGGGGCGTCCTGGAGCGAGCGGACGGTGATGCCGTCGGCGGCGAACTCCCGGGCGAAGCGGCCCTGGTCGGCGGCGATGCCGGTCGCGGTGGGGACGGGGCAGCGGGTGAACCAGAGCGTGTCCGGGGCGTCGGCTGCGACACCGGCCGCCGCGGCGGGTGCGGCGTCGGAGGGGGCGGCATCGGCGGTGGAGCGGGCGTGGCTGGGCACGGTGGCGGGTCCTCTGGCTGGGCGGATACGGGCAGCGGCGGGGCGCGGCACCGGGCGTGGTCGGTCGGAGGAAGAGGGTTGAGCGGAGGGCTGAGCAGCGGGCTGCACGGGGGCCGACCGGGGAACCGGGTGGGGAGCGGGCGGGCGGTCCGGCCGTGGCGCGGCCGGGCGACGGGCCCATGGCGGTGCGGGAGGGCACCGACCTGGGAGGACACGGGGCGCGGTGCGGCGTTTCGACTGGCTCGGGGGCTACGGCGGGTCAGCGACAACAGGTGCAGGGGGCGGAGCACCGGTGGGTCGTCACGGCGCTTCTCCTTCCTGCCGGTTGGGTGGTCCGGGTGACAACTCGGGCTCCGGACGGGGCCGTCCGGGGCGATGTGCCGAGCGTTCCACGCCGAGGGAGCGCGAAGCAAGCTTTTGCCACATCGTGGGATCACTTGTTCATCAACGCCATCCCATTGCAATGCCGCCGACACAATTCCGCAGCAGCGGCTGCCATAGTCTGGAACCGACCCCGGTGGACCCGCCGGGGCGCCGGACCGAACGCGAGGTGCCATGGCCGAGGCCGCCACCGCCGTCCAGAGCCCGCCGGCCGGTGCACAGGCCGTCCAGCGGGCCCTCGGGCTCCTGCACTGCTTCCACGACAACGGCCCCGACCTGAGCGCCTCGGACCTGGCCCGCCGGATGGACCTCTCGGTCTCCACCGCGCACCGGCTGGCCCGCACCCTGGTCAGCGCCGGCTTCCTGGAGCAGGACGAGCAGACCGCCCGGTACCGGCTCGGCCCGGCCGTCGCCGAACTCGGCCAACTCAGCTTCCACCAGCGGGGGCTGCACCTGGCCGCACCCGAACTGGACCTGCTCGCCAAGCGCACCGGGGCCACCGCGGACCTCGCGATCCGCAGCGGCCCGCACGCGGTCATCCTGGTCGGCGCCTCCGTGCGCCCGGACACCGGGCTCGGACTGCGGCGCCCGCTGCACTCGACGGCGCTGGGCAAGGTCCTGCTGGGCTGGCCGCGCCCCGGCGAGCCGCAGCCTTCGACGATCGGCCCGCTGCTGCCGTTCACCGACCGGACCATCACCGAACCCGCTCGGCTGGACGAGGAGTTGGCGAAGGTACGGGCTGCCGGCTACGCGCTCAACGACGGCGAGTCGGCAGCCGGGGTCCGCACCGTGGCCGTCCCGGTGCTGGACGGCGCCGGGCAGGCCCGCTTCGCGCTGGCCGTCCGCTCGACTCCGGCGCACCTGACCGACGACCGGCTGGACTGGTTCCTGGGGCACGCGCGGACCTGCGCCGCCGCACTGGCCGTCCTGCTGCTGCCGCCCGACCAGCGGGCCTGACGGACCGTCATGCATGCGTCACGGGCCGGGCGTTCGTAGGAACGCCCGGCCCGTGACGACGGGATTCAGCAGCGGGTCACGCCACCGGGGTGTACTTGTAGCCGACCCGGCGGACCGTGACGATGCTGTCGCGGTAGGCCGCGCCGAGCTTGCGGCGCAGGCGCGCCACGTGCACGTCCACCGTGCGGCCGTCGCCCACGTGGCCGTAGCCCCAGACGGCGGAGACCAGGTGGTCACGGGTGTGCACCCGCTGCGGGTGCTCGGTCAGGTGCGCCAGCAGCTCGAACTCCAGGTAGGTGAGGTCGAGCAACCGCCCGTCGACGTAGGCGTTGCGCCGCTCGGTGTCGACCGAGATGCCGTGACCGGCGGGCCGGACCGGGCGGGCGGCCTGCGGCTGGACCTGAGCGCGGGGCTGGGACGGGTCCGGTGCCTGCGCGGCGAGGAGCGGGGCGCCCTGGACGTGCTGACCGGGGCCGACCGCAGTGGCCCCGCCGCCGAGCGGCGCGCCGCCCTCGGCGGGCACCAGCACCAGGTAGCCGACCATCGGATGGCCGGCCGAGGCGCCGAACTGCGCGCCGTACTGGGCCAGCAGGGCCTGCGGCAGCGCCCCCTGCGGGAGCGCGGCGACGACGGTGGCCCCCTCCGGCAGCGCGGCGAGCAGGGCCTGCGCGACCTGGCCGCCCTGCGGCGCCGGGGCCGCGACCGGGGCGGGCGCCACGAAGTGCGACGGCGCCTGGCCGACCTGGTGGTGCGGCCCCGACTGGTGCTGAGGGGCGGCGGGGTGCGGCGGGATCGTGGCGCCGTGCCATCGTTCGGCGCTCGACGGGACGGAGCGGACCGCGCGCAGGTGCGGGGTCGCGGCGGGAAGGGGAAGGGTGGCCGTGGAGGAGGAAGACATGGTGCCGCTCATTTCGCGCGTGACGGACGGGGTGGAGTCGTCTGCGCGTCGACCGGGTGTACTGCCGGGGGCTGAACCGAGGTCAGCGGACGGCGGGCCGGGACGCGCTGGGCGAGCCCGGACACGTCTGGTCGAACAGGTGCGGCTGCCGGGACGGCCAGAACGGCTCAAGGTCGAGGTGACCCCGGCTGCTGTCCACGACGTTGCTCATGCGCCCATTCAACCATGTGAACGGACCGTTGCACCGCACGCGGTGCGACGCTCCCGGCACGCCGACGGGCACGGCGGCAGCAGGGGTGGTGAGGGGGCGGGCGAGGTTCACTGGTGGTCTCCGCGAGAGCGGGCATGGGAAACGGCGGCACGGTCGGACCGGCGTCCGGTGCGGCTGGGCCTAGGGATTGACGAAGCGTCAGAGGTGCGCTTCACGATCGGGTGGGCCGCGAGGCCCGTCGGGCTACCGGGAGGTCGGCCGGTCCGTCACCGACAGCAGGCGCTGCAGATCAGCGCGTGGTCGATGTACCGGCGGATCGTCAGGGCCGGCGTGACCGGGGCCGGCGCGGCCGCGGCGCGGCGGTGGTCGACGGTCACGGTACTGCCCTCCCCCTGGTCCTGGACGCGGTCGCGTGAGCGGTGCGTCGTGGTGCGCCGCCGGTCTTCCCGCGGCGTTCCGGTGTGCTCCGAGGCATCCCGAACCGCAGGGCCGGGCGGCCTTCGTCCAGAGCCTTCCACGCCGGACCCGGTCTAGGCAACCTTCCGACCGGCGGACGTCCGGCATGCGGACGCCCGAATGAGACGACGGCTCCGGGCGGCCGCCGGCGACCGCCCGGGCTCCCCGGCGTCTGCGCCGGGCCCGATCGGCAGAGCACCGGTCAGGCCCGGCCCGCGCCGCCCCTTCGCTGTGCGCCGACGTGCTCGACCAGGGCGACCAGCACGTCCTTGCCGTCCTCGCGCCGGCGGGCGTCGCAGAGCAGCACCGGGATCCCCGGGTCCAGGTCGAGCGCGTCCCGGACCTCCTCGGCGGCGAACAGCTCGGTGCCGTCGAAGCAGTTGACGGCCACCACGAAGGGGATGCCGCGCTGCTCGAAGAAGTCCACCGAGGGGAAGCAGTCCGCCAGTCGGCGGGTGTCGGCGAGCACCACCGCACCGAGCGCACCGCGCGCCAGCTCGTCCCAGACGAACCAGAACCGGTCCTGCCCGGGGGTGCCGAACAGGTAGAGCGCCAGCCCGGCGCGCAGGTCGATCCGGCCGAAGTCCATCGCCACGGTGGTGGTCCGCTTCGCCTCCACCCCCGCGGTGTCGTCCACCGGGCGGCCGAGTTCGCTCAGCTCCTCCTCGGTGCGCAGCGGGCGAATCTCGCTGACCGAGCCGACCAGCGTGGTCTTGCCCGCGCCGAAGCCGCCCGCGACCAGGATCTTCACCGCGACCGCCGGACCACCCCGCCAGGGCGGGTCGTCGGCCGTGGCACCGGCGGCGGCGTTCTCGTGGTGGTCAGAGCGCACGGAGTCCATTGATCACGTCTCGCAGCAGGCGCTCGTCCGGCAGCTCGGCGAGCGGAACGGGTCGGGTGACGCTGATCAGCTCGGCGTCGTAGAGGTCGCCGAGCAGCACGCGGACCACACTGACCGGCAGGTCGGTGTAGGAGCCGAGCTCGGCGACGGACAGCGGCTCGCGGCGGCACCAGGTCAGGATGGTCTGGTGCTCCGGGTCGAGCACCAGCGCGGGCACCGCCCCGGCCCGGGGCCCGGGTTCGGCGACGGTGATCAGCGAGATCAGGTCGAACAGGCCGTCCTCGACCGGGCGGGTACGGCCCCGGGTCATCGAGTACAGCCTCACCACCGGACCGGCCTCGTCGTCGAACCACCGGTCGTCGACCGGGGTGCGCGGCTGGAACAGGTCGACCCCGGACTCGTCCGCGGCCGGGGCGTCCTGCTCCAGCTCGGGCTCCTCCTCCGCCATCGGGCCGCTCATCTCCCCGGCGGGGCGGCTTCGGTGCGCGGCTCGGCGGCCATGTGCTCGCCGACCCGCTTGACCAGCAGGGCCATCTCGTAGGCGATCTGGCCGATGTCGGCCTCGGCCTCGCTCAGCACCGCCAGGCAACTGCCGTCGCCGGCCGCGGTGATGAAGAGGAAGGCCTCGTCCAGCTCGACCATGGTCTGGCGGACGCCGCCGACCTTGAAGTGCCCGCCGGCGCCCTTGGCCAGGCTGTGGAAGCCGGCCGCGACGGCGGCCAGGTGCTCGGCGTCCTCGCGGTCGAGGTCGCGGGAGGCCCCGGTGGCCAGCCCGTCACTGGACAGGATCACCGCGTGCCGCAGGGCCGCGACGCGCCCCACGAGATCGTCGAGAAGCCAGTTGAGGTCCCCGGACGACTGCGTCGAAGTGGTCATGAATCTCTTCCTTCCGCTGGAGCGGGTGGTGCGGGTGGTGCCTTCACTGCGGGTGGTGCCTTCACTGCGGGTGCTGCAGGTGGTGCCGGTACCGCGGGTGTCGAGGGTGCTGTCTGTGCGGGGCGCGGGGCGGGCGACGCGCCCGGTACCCAGCGGGCGAGCGGGGCCCGGTCGCCGGGCGGCGGGGCGGGCAGGGCCGCCGGGGCCGGGGCCGGTGCGATCGCGCGCCGGTTCGGGTCCGGCGGCTGCCACGCGGGCACGGCGGCCGGCCGGGCGGGCGGGACGGGGTCGGCCGAACCGCGGCCCCGGGTGAAGCCGCGCTGGAAGGAGGCGAACGTCGCCCGCGCCTCCTCCGGCGAGCGCTCGCGGGCGGTCTCGGCGGCCGACCGCTCGGGCTCCTGGACGGCGCGCTCCCGGAGCTGGGGCGCGAGGCTGGCCTGCCGGACGCGGCGCGGCAGCGGACCGGGCCCGCCGGCGGGAGGACCGTCGGCCGCCGGCCCGGCGGAGGGCTGCTCCGCCGGGGGCTGCGCTGCCATGGATCGCCCGGCCTCGGGCAGCCCGGTCTCGGGCAGTCCGACCGAGGGCCGACCGACCGAGGACAGCCTGGCGGAGGGGACGGCGGCCGGCGGCTGCTGCCCCACCGGCGTGCGGTCCGGAACACCGGCGGTACCGGCGTCCTGCGGTCCGGCCTCGGCGCCCTCCGGCGCGGCCAGGCCCTCCCGGCGGTGACGGCCCGGGCCCCGGACCGCCTCGTCCGGCGAAGCCGTGACCAGCGTCGGCCCGGTCCTGTTCCGCGCCCGCCGCGGCAGACCGCCCGGGGTACGGGTGGTGTCGGGCGCCGACGGCCGCGGGCCGCCGCTCCCCCGGTGCCGTCCGCCCTGGTCGGACGCGGTCCCGACGGCCCGGCGGGCCTCCGGCCCCGGCCCGCCGTCGGCCGCGCCGCTCGCCGTACCCGCGCCGCCCGGCGGCGGCACCACGACCAGATCGCGCTCGCCCTGCCCGGCCGGCACCGCACGCCGGCCGGGAGCCGCCCCGGCCGGCGGCCCGTCCGACGCCTCCGCCAGCAGCTCGCGCGGGATCAGCACCACCGCGGTCGTCCCGCCGTACGGCGACGGCCGCAGGTGGACCCGGATGCCGTGCCGGCGGGCCAGCCGGCTGACCACGAAGAGGCCCAGGCGGTCGGTGTCCGCGAGGTCGAACTCCTGCTCCACCGCGAGGCGCTCGTTGATCTCGGCGAGCGCGAGTTCGCTCAGCCCGAGCCCCCGGTCGTCGATCTCCAGCGCGAAGCCGTGGGCCACCACCTCGCCCTGGACGGTCACCTGGGTGCTCGGCGGGGAGTACACCGCGGCGTTCTCGACCAGCTCGGCGATCAGGTGGGTGACGTCCGCGACCGCGCTGCCGAGCAGTCCGGTGCCGGGGAACGGCCGGACGATCACCCGCGCGTAGTCCTCGACCTCGCCGACGGCGGCACGGACGACGTCCACCATCCGCACCGGCTTGCGCCAGGCCCGGCCCGGGGAGCCGCCCGCCAGGATGATCAGGCCCTCGGCGTGGCGGCGCATGCGGGTGGTGAGGTGGTCGACCTTGAAGAGGTCCTCCAGCTCCGCCGGGTCCTCGGTGCGGCGCTCCATGGTGTCCAGCAGCGTCAGCTGGCGGTGCAGCAGCACCTGGCTGCGACGGGCCAGGTTGACGAAGACCGCGGAGACGCCGCGCCGCAGGTCCGCCTGTTCGACGGCGGCCTCGACGGCGGCCCGCTGGACGGCGTTGATCGCCCGCCCGACCTGGCCGATCTCGGCCGAGCCGAACTGCAGCTCCGGCGCCTCGGTCGCGACGTCCACCGCCTCGCCCTTGCGCAGCCGCAGCATCACCGAGGGCAGCCGGGTGCCGGCCAGCTCGTTGGCGGCGTTGCGCAGGCCGATCAGCTCGCGGGCCAGGCCCCGGCCTATTCGGTAGGAGATCATCACCGACAGCACCACCGCGACCAGGCCGATCGCACCGGCGATGCCGCCGCGCCAGAGCAGCCCGATCGCGTACGAGCGCTCCCGGTCGCCGATCGCCCCCGCCAGCCGGGTGTTGATGGCGGCGAGGTCCCCCAGCGCCCGGTCGGCGGTCTCCCGCCAGGAGTCGCCGTTGATCGCCTGGACCACCCGCTCCGGCCCGCCCGCGCCCACGAAGTCGGCCTCGGCGCGGGACAGCGCCGCCCAGGCCTCGCCGCCGCGCAGCGCGATGTAGTCGCTCTGGTCGGCCGGGTCGAGCTCGGCGATGTAGACGGTGAACAGCGCCTGCTGGTTGTGCAGGGCGTCGATCGCGACCTGGTACTGCTCGGCGGTGGGCCGACCGGAGGCGGTCCTGAGGCCCTCCATCGCCGCGTCCTCCTGGGAGAGGTACTCGCGGGCCCGGGCCAGCTCGATCAGGATCGTCCCCTGGCGCGGCAGCTGGCCGCTCTGGCGGGCGACGAAGGCGGACCGGAATCCGAAGGTGGGCTTGACGAGGTCGCTGTACTGCCCGAGCGCGAACTCCCAGTTGAGCGAGGAGCGGTTGATCTGGCTGCGGAGCGGGGTCAGCTGGTCGGCGGCCGCGAGGATCTGCAGGTACCGGCCGCGCTGCGCCGCGTCGAGCTTGCCCCCGTCGTCGGTCTTCTTCAGCCGCAGCGTCACGAGGTCCCGGTCGGTGACGGCCTGGGCCTGCTCGAAGGCGTCCCGGGCGGCCCGCGAGCTCGGGTCGGCCAGCCGCTGGACGGCGGCGCGGCGCTCGTTCTGCAGGTCGTACGCGTACTGGTCGACCGGCTTGCCGAACTCCTTGTACGTACTGCTGACCGCCAACTGGCTCCAGACGTCACCGGTGGTGGCGAGCGTCGCGTACACCCACAGGGCGGTGAGCGCGACGATGGGCACCAGGAGCAGCGCGATGATCTTCGCGCGGATCGAGCTGCTGCGCAGACGCATGGAGTCCTCGGTCGGGAAGTGCCAGGCGCGGACGGGGAGCGGTTCGAAGGGGCGGTCGGCAGAGGCGGGCTGGCGGTGGCGGTGACGGTGCGGCGGGGGTGGTGCGGGGTGGTGCGCGACCTCGGGCGAGGCCTTCGGGCGGGGCTGTCGTTCGGGGTCGCTCTCAGGGGCTGTGGACCAGGGTGGCTCACGGCTGTCAACCAGGGCTTTCGTCCTGGTTTCCGGCGGTCGGACCAGGCCGGTCGGCGAGGCCTCGGCCGCAGGTCTGCGAGAGCCTACTACGCCCTGACCACTCGTTCGAGGGTCGAACCCGCCCTCTCCCGACCCCCGGCCCGATGATGTCCGAATGATCCCTGTCATCCCGGATTCACCCCTCGGCCGCCCACCCCCGGCCATCCCCCGCCGCGGCACTTTCCCTACGGGCCGGTGCCGATCTCGTCGCGTCACGGTCACACCCCTGGGCAGTGACAGAGCAATCCGATAGTTTCGCTCCACCTGCCCGACCGTTCAGCGCGCCGCCGATCCGGACGCCCGTACGGGCCCGGCAGGCAGGGGCCACAACGGGATCGGGGGCAGTGTGCGCGAGTTCAGCTCCCCCGCACCGACCGGACCACCGGCCACCGGCGGGCTGGCCGACTCGCTCTACGACACCGCCGAACGCATGTCCGGCCTGGTCCAGCTGGCCCGCCGGACGGACGGCGACCCGCAGTGGCACGAGGTCACCGCGACCGCCTTCCGGGACGAGGTGCTGGCGCTCGCCAAGGGCCTGCTGACCCGGGGCGTCCGGTACGGCGACCGGGTCGCGCTGATGTCCCGCACCCGCTACGAGTGGACGCTGTTCGACTACGCGCTCTGGTCGATCGGCGCGATCACCGTCCCGATCTACCCGACCGCGGCGCCCGAGCAGGTCCGCTGGATCCTCGCCGAGACCCAGGCGGTGGCCTGCCTGGTCGAGGACGAGGACCACGCCATGACGGTCGGCGCGGTCTGCGACGCGCTCCCCGACCTCACCGGCATCTGGCAGTTGGACCGGGGCTGCGTCGACTCGATCACCGAGGACGGCCGCGGGGTGCCCGACTCGCTCGTCCACCGCCAGCGGCTCGGCGTGGCGGCCGAGAACGTCGCCACCATCGTCTACACCTCCGGGACGACCGGCCGCCCCAAGGGCTGCATGCTCACCCACGCCAACCTGGCCTCGGCGGCCGACGCCCTGCTGGACGGCTGGGCCGAGGTCTTCGCGGACACCGGCGGCGGCCAGCCGTCCACCCTGCTCTTCCTCCCGCTGGCGCACGTCTACGGCCGGATGGTGCAGATCGCGGCGATCCGCGGCGGCTTCCGGATCGGGCACATCCCCGAAGTCTCCACCGAGGCCCTGCTGCCCGCGCTCGCCGCGTACCGGCCGACCTTCCTGCACCTCGTCCCCTACGTCTTCGAGAAGGTGTTCCAGCAGGCCCGGCGGGCGGCCGAGGAGGCCGGGCGGGGCGAACTCTTCGAGCAGGCCCGGCAGGTGGCCGTCGAGTGGGCCACCGCCCGCGAGCAGCGCGCGCTCGGCCACGGCCCCGGACCGGGCCCCCGGCTGCGGCTGCGCCACCTGGCGTACGAGCGGACCGTCTACCCGCGACTGCGGGCCGTGCTCGGCGGCCGGGTGCGCGGCGTGATGTGCGGCGGCTCGGCCCTCAACCGGGAGCTCGCCCTCTTCTTCACCGGCATCGGCCTCAGCCTGTACGAGGGTTACGGCCTCACCGAGACCTCTGCCGCGATCACCGCCAACCCGGCCGGCCGGCAGAAGCTCGGCACGGTCGGCCGCCCCGTCCCGGGGGCCTCGGTGGCCATCGCCGACGACGGCGAGGTGTGGGTGCGCGGCTCCGGCGTCTTCGGCGGCTACCTCAACCACCCGAGCTGCACCGAGGAGTCGCTGTACGACGGCTGGTTCGGCACCGGCGACCTCGGCCGGCTGGACGAGGACGGCTACCTCACCCTCACCGGGCGCAAGAAGGACCTGATCGTCACCAGCAGTGGCAAGAACCTCGCCCCGGCCACGCTGGAGGAGCGGGTGCAGGCGCATCCGCTGGTCTCGCAGTGCCTGGTGGTCGGCGACGACCGCCCGTACGTGGCCGCGTTGATCACGCTCGACCCGGCCGCCCTGGCGCACTGGCTGAAGTCGCACGGCCGGGAGCAGTTGGACCCGTGGGCGGTGCTCTCCGACGAGCAGTTGCACGCGGAGATCCAGCGGGCGGTGGCCGCGGCGAACACCGCCGTCTCCCGCGCCGAGTCGATCCGCGCGTTCCGGCTGCTGCCGCGCGAGTTCGGCGTCGACCAGGGCCTGATGACGCCCTCGCTGAAGCTGCGACGAGCGGCGATCACGGAGTACTACCGGCCGGACATCGACGAGCTGTACAGCTCCTGACGGTCCGTCTCGTCCCCTTTGCGGCAAGGATGACAGTGTCCTCACGGCACGTCACTCCCTTGACGATCCGAGTGGTCCAGTCCATTGTTTTGCCTCGGTCTGAGTGCGGCACGCCCACGGCTCCCGCCCCTCGGGGAGCGCTCCACCCCGTTCCACACGCCCTCCCCACGGGCGTGTCCTCCACTGCCCCCACGCAGGAGTCCTCACGTGTCCATGTCCTCACGCCTGTCGGCGCTCGCCGCCTGCACGCTGCTCGCCGTCTGCGGTCTCGCGGCTCCGGCGTCGGCCTCGACCTCTACCTCGGCCGATTCCGCCGGACCGGTCGGGGCCGCGGCGCCCGCCGTCAACCTGGCCACCAACCCGGGCTTCGAGATCCCCGCCTCCTCGCTCGCCGACTGGGGCAGCGTCCCCGGCTGGCGCTGCTCCGGCGGCCCCGCCGAGGCGTCCGCCACCACCACCGCCCCGCACTCCGGCGGCTCCGCCCTCGCCGTCACCCCGGCGAACGACGACTCCAACGGCGAGTGCGCGCAGACCGTCTCCGTCCGGCCCGGCACCACGTACACCGCCTCGGCCTGGGTCCGCGGCGCCTTCGTCCACCTCGGCGTCACCGGCACCGGGCGCGATGTCGCCCCGGCCTGGACGGCGACCACCAACGGCGGCTGGCAGAAGCTGACCACCCGGTTCACCACCGGCCCCGACGCGCGCACCGTCCGGCTGTACGTCCACGGCTGGTACCAGCAGGGTCCGTTCGCCGTCGACGACGTCCGGGTGGACGGTCCGGCCCCCGCTCCGGCCACCGCCGCCGGCTCGGTGCCGACCAGCGACCGGGTCGTCTTCTTCACCGTGGACGACGGCTGGCAGCGCACCCCCGAGGCGGAGCGGTTCATCGCCGACCACCAGCTGCCGATCACCGCGTTCCCGCTGCCCATGCCGGCCGCCACCGACCCCGACTTCTTCCGCCGCGTCACCGCCGTGCCCGGCTCCTCCATCCAGGACCACAGCGTCTCCCACCCGGATCTGACCACGCTCAGCCCGGCCGAGCAGCAGGTCGAGATCTGCGACGCCCGCGACGCCCAGGTCCGCACCTTCGGCACCGCCCCGACCGTCTTCCGCCCGCCGTTCTTCGCCTGGAACGCCGACACCCTGCAGGCCGCCGCCAACTGCGGCATCCAGCACCTGCTCACCGCCGACGCCGACTTCAGCTGGGGTGCCTCCAACATCTGGCACGAGGGCACCCTGTCCCCCGGCGACGTCGTCCTGATGCACTGGACCGACACCCTCGCCGGAGACCTCCAGCGCGCCCTCGCCGCCGCCGACACCGCCGGCCTGGCCTCCTACCTGCGGTAGCCCCCGACCCGCGTCGCCGCTCCCCCGAGGGAAGAGCGGCGGCGCGCACCGCCCTCGATCCTGATCGAGCTCGTTGACACGGGGTGGGCGGGTGACTGTAATGGGGGGCGTGCAGCGCGGTGTCGGCCAAAGAGAACTGGGCCGGCCGACGACCGGGCGGGCACCTTCGACCGAGGGACGATGCGCGATGAGTTCTCACTCCGCTTCCCTGATCTGACCCGCGCGGCTGCGGCGCTGCCCGCACGCCCGCTTCGGTCCGTTGCGCTCGTGCGATGCGGCGCCGTGGCCTCCACTCCCCATGCACCGGAGACCCCACAGGCGTATGCCCATGTCATTCAACCAAGCGATCATCGAGGAATTCCGAACCAACGGCGGCGAGGTCGGCGGCCCCTTCGAGGGCGGCGACCTGCTGCTGCTCACCACCACCGGCGCACGGACCGGACAGGACCACACCGTGCCGCTCGGGTACGTCCGCGCGGACGGTCTGCTGCTCGTCGTCGCCTCGGCGGCCGGGGCGCCGGACCACCCCCAGTGGTACCGCAATCTGCTCGCCCACCCCGTGGTCCGGGTGGAGCTCGGCGCCGAGGCGTTCGAGGCCGTCGCGGTGCCGGCCGAGGGCGCCCGGCGGGACCGACTGTTCGAGGCGGTGGTCCGGGCGGCCCCCGGGTACGGCGACTACCAGGCGCACACCGCACGGGTGCTGCCGGTGGTGGCACTGGAACGGTCCGGGGCCGAGCCGCGCGAGGTGGCCGACCTGGCGGGCAAACTGCTGGAGGTGCACACCTGGCTGCGTGCCCAGCTGCGGCACGTCCGGGCCGAGACGGAGGCCCACTTCGCGGCCGGGCCCGCCGGTGACGGCCGGCCGCCGGGCCTCGGGCTGCAGATCCGGCAGCACTGCCTCGCGCTCTGCGCGGGGCTGACCCACCACCACACCGGGGAGGACGCCGCGATCTTCCCCGCGCTGGCGCGGAGCCACCCGCACCTGCGGGAGACGCTCGCCCGGCTGGGCGAGGAGCACCGTTCGGTCGGCCGGATCAAGGACGGGCTGGTGAAGCTGCTCGCCGGGATCGGGGTGGCCGAACCCGAGCGGTTCCGGGCGGAGCTGGCCCGGATGTCGGCGGAGCTGGAGGCGCACCTGGACCACGAGGAGCGGGAGCTGCTGCCGGTGCTCGCCGGCATCCCTTTCCCACCGGGGCGGTGAGCCGGTGCGGTGAGCCGGTGCGGTGAGCCGGTGGGTTGAACAGGTGCGCTGAGCCGGTGCGCTGAGCCGGTGCGCTGAGCGAGGCGCCGGCCGGTCCCGCCCCGGAGGTGGGCGGGACCGGCCGGCACCCGGGTGCCGCGCCGGCTAGACCTGCGCGGAGAACACCGGGAGGTAGCCGCCCGACTGCCCGGCGGCCTTCGGGTGGTAGCTCTCCTCGATGGGCAGGGTCGTGCTGTTCAGCCAGGTGGTGCCGGAAGCGCAGATCTCGTGCCCGGTGAAGGCGCTCCGGACGTCACCGAACGCGAAGCCGGCGTCGGCCGCCCGCTTGGCGATGACACCGTCGAGGACGTCCGCCGCGCTGTTGATGGCGGCGCGCTTGGTGTCGCCGATGCCGAAGATGCAGCTGCCGCCGACCTTGTAGAGGTGCGGGTAGCCCAGCACCACCACGCGGGCGTTGGGCGCCTTGGCGTGGATGGCCGCGTAGACCTGGTCGAGCTGGCCGGGCAGGGTGTTGTTGGCGTAGGTCTTCGCGGCGGCGACGGCGTTGAGGCAGGCGCTCTCCGAGTCCAGCACGCAGGTCTGCATGGTGCTGGCGAAGCCCGCGTCGTTGCCGCCGACGCTGATGCTGACGAGCGTCGTGCCGGAGTTCAGGACCGAGAGCTGGTTGTTGAGGACGTCACCGGTTCTGGCACCGGAACAGGCGACGAAGGAGAAGGACGACGGCGCGTGCGCGTTCTTCCAGAGGTAGGCGTAGGCGTTGGTGCTGCGCTTGCAGCTGCCGCTCTCGCTCGTGTAGCTGCCGGAGCCGAGGCCGGAGGCGTAGGAGTCGCCGAGGGCGGCGTAGTTCACGCCGGCCGCGTGGGCGGACGAGGCGGTGAAGAGGGTGGTCATCGTGAGGAGAGCCGCGAGGGCGGCCATGGACATGGCACGGGTGGGGCGTAGCATGACACCTCCAGGGAGTGACGTGAGTCACATCTGTGATACCAGGCAGTAGGGTGCTCGGTAAGTGGTCATGCCAAGACAATTGACGGGCAGTCTGACGACGGTGGAGTGAACTCGGCGGCGGGATACGGCAAGTGCGCTGGTCAGGCCCCGGCGGCGCCGTCGGGGGCACCGGTGTCGGGGTGCCCCGATCGAGGGACGGTCACGAGGCCGTCGCGCACTCACCCTCCGGTGCCGGCGCCGGGAATCCGGGGCGGACGGCCGCCGGACGCCACGCGGGAGCGGACACCGAGGCCTGCCGCTAGGCGCAGACGATCTCCAGCTCGAAGCCCTGACCGTTGATCAGGTGCACCGCCTCGCCGGTGTCCACCCGGACCGTCCACCCGGCCGCGAGGGCGGCGGCCACCGCCGCGCGCGAGCCGTGCACGGCGAGGTGGTTGAGCCCGGCGCGCAGGCGCTGATGACCGCCGGGGAGCAGCGCGGTCGACTGCTCGATCACCAGGTAGGCGGCGCCCAGACGCCAGCTGCGGCCCCGGGGCCACTGCTGGAACGGCTCGCAGCCGAGGGAGAGCAGCACCGGGGACCACTGCGCCTCGGCGGCGGCGAGGTCGTCCACCCAGAGCTCGACGTGGTGGAAGAGCCCTGCCGGGTGCGGCACCGTCACTCGGTCACCCCCCGCTCGCACGACGGCCGGGGGTGGGAGAGGCGGGGCGGGGGGCGTCGGGGGCGGGGACGTCGGGGCCGGGGACGTCGGCGGGGGCGGCTCCGGCACCGGGGCCGGGGCGCGGGCCCGCGCCGGGGCCCGCGCCGAACCCCGAGCCCGGGCCCGGGTCACCCGCGGCGGCGGTCAGCCGGAGGGGCGCCGGGCCCGGGTGGGCGGCGCCGGGGAAGACCTCGCAGCCCTCGGCCGGCAGCTCCTCGATCGCCTCGTTGGCGGCCGAGGGCACCCCGAGCCACCGGACGCCCGCCGCGACCGCCGCCCGCGCCTGGCGCAGCCCCGGTTCGCCCCAGCCGAGCAGCTCGACCGCGAGACCGGGCGCGACGAGAAGCCGCCGGTAGTGCCGCCCCGACGCCGGGTCCGCCGCGCTGGGACCGACGGCCCGCAAAGCGGCCGCCATCCGGACCCGGGCGCACTCGTGGCCACCGTTCGCCGAGCCGACCCGGTCGTAGAGGTAGCCGAGGTAGTGGGGCGTGCCGATCACCGCCTGGGCCTCCTCGGCCGCCTCGCGGGCCAGGGCGGAGCCCGGGTCGCCGTCGTCCTCGGGCTCCAGCGAACCGCCGGGGAGCGAGACGATGCCGTCCTTGGGGTTGACCAGGGTCAGCACCCGGCCGTCGGGCGCGAAGAGCCAGCCCCACGACTGCTTCACCGACAGCCCGGCCGGCACCCGCTCGCCCGGCCGCCACGGCCAGCCCGCGGTGGGACGCCGCCGCACCTTGCCCAGCAGCTCGGCGATCTCCGCGCTGTACTCGATCCGGCTCATGCGTCCCCCTTTCGGTGTCGGGCTCGCCGGACCGACGGTGCGCGGGGAGGACCTGCGTGCGCGGTACAGGGCGGAGCGGCGGAGGCGGCGGTGTGGGGCACCGCGCGCTTCTCCTGTTGATCTTCCCCGAAATCTTCCCCGAACAGGCGGTCGATGAACAGTCCCCAGCGCCGCTTGGTGGACACGGAGGCCTCACCCGGGTGGTCAGCCCAGCGGCCCACCCCCCTCCGGCCCCCGGTCGCCGGGGTCCGACGCCCCGCCGGGCCACGGCGGCGCGGCGGGCAGCGGGAAGCCGGGCAGCGGTACGGCTCCGGGCGGGAACGGCACCCCCAGCGCGGCATCGTCGGCGAGCGCGTCGACCACCTCCCGGGCGGTCATCGGCCTCAGCCGGCCGGCCGCCAGGGCCCAGCCGCGCACCACCGGACCACCGGGCGCCGCAGGGTCCCCGTGCAGCAGGAGGGCGCCCGCGCCGCCGAGTGCCACCCCCGCCGCCAGGGTGGCGCAGAACGCCTCGGCGTCCCGGCCGCCGAGGAGGACCCGCCCGCCGTCGCCGCGCACGTCCGCCGCGGCGGTGAGGTGCTCGCCGTCCTCCGGGCCGTGGCAGCGCAGGGTCAGCAGGTGGCCGCCCTCCCCGGCGCCCTCGGCCAGCGCCAGGTACACCCCGGTGACGTGGTGCATCACCGCCACCAGCCGCGACTGCCCGGACGGGCCGTCGCCGACCGCGTCCAGCAACGCGGCGCAGGCGATCGAGATCCGCACCCGGGCCAGGTGGTCGTCGACCAGGACCGGGAGCAGCTCGGTCAGCTGCTCCCCGCCGTAGACGAAGGGCTCGCCGGCCAGCTCGGGGTCGGCCGCGTAGGCGACGCGTGCCGCCGCCGATCCGGGGTCGAGGCCGAAGGCCTCGCAGTAGTCCCGGTAGTCGGCCGGCTCGAACACCCTCAGGTGCACCTCGATGCCCTGCCCGCGCAGGGCCCGGAGCCGGGCCTGCGTCCGCCACAGGTAGTCCCGGAAGCCGAGCGGGCCGAACAGCCCGAGCCGGGCCAGCTCGGCGAAGTCGGCGGCGTGGACGGCCAGCGCCAGCGCCACCGGCTGCGGCGGCACACCGCGCGAGCCGCCCCGCTGCCGCGCCCGGACGCCGGGGCCGCCTCCCCCACCGGCCGCCCGACCCCCCGGGCCGCGGCCACCGCCCCGGCCGCCCGACGAGGGGCCACCCGGCGGGCCGCCCGAGGGGCCGCCGGGAGGGCCGCCGGCGAACGGGCCGCCCGGCCCCGGCCCGGACCGAACACGCGCCGGCGGCGGCGCTCCCGCAACCGCCACGCGCCGCATCGCGCGCCGGGCGCGCCCACCGGCCGCCGGGCGCCCGGGCCGGTCCCGCCCGACCGGCTCAGGCACGGCGGACGCCGACACGACAGGCACGGGCACGGACCCGGGCACGACGGACCCGACCGCGGGGCGGCCGTCGACCTTCGGGGACTGCACGGACATGGGTCCTCCCAGGGGCTCGTGCCGCCGCCCCGGGCTCGGAGCGGCCGGCGATCGAGAACATACACACCGTCACTGACAACGCACCCTGAGCGATCGGCCGGAGTCCCCGAGGACGGGTGTGACGTCCGATCCGGCCCGCGTTGTCAGTGCCGGACGTTATGGTCGGGGACCATGCGACTGCTGCATACCTCTGACTGGCATCTCGGGCGCTCCTTCCACCGGGAGAGCCTGCACGACGCCCAGCGCGCCTTCCTGGACCACCTCGTGGCGGTGGTCCGGGCCGAGCGCGTCGACGCCGTGCTCGTCGCCGGCGACGTGTACGACCGCGCGCTGCCCGGTCTGGAGGCGGTCGCCCTGTTCGACGACGTGCTGCACCGGCTGGCCGACCTGGGCGTGCCGACGGTGTTCATCAGCGGCAACCACGACTCGGCCCGCCGGCTCGGGGTGGGCGCGGGCCTGATCGGCCGGGCCGGCGTCCACCTGCGGACCGACCCGGGCGAGTGCGAGGTGCCGGTCCTGCTGGCCGACGAGCACGGGCCGGTCGCCGTCTACGGGCTGCCCTACCTGGAGCCGACGCTGGTCCGGGAGCGCTTCGGGCTGGCGCGCGGCGGCCACGCGGCGGTGCTCGGCGCGGCGATGGACGCCGTCCGGGCCGACCTCGCGAGCCGCCCCGCGGGCACCAGGTCGGTGGTGCTGGCACACGCCTTCGTCACCGGCGGCGCACCCAGCGACAGCGAGCGGGACATCGCGGTCGGCGGAGTCGCCTCCGTCCCCGCGTCCGTCTTCGACGGGGTGGACTACGCCGCGCTGGGCCACTTGCACGGCTGCCAGACGCTCGCCCCGCACCTGCGCTACAGCGGCTCGCCGCTCGCCTACTCCTTCTCCGAGGCCACCCACCGCAAGACCATGTGGCTGGTCGACCTCGCGGCGGACGGCTCGGTCGCCGCCGAGCGGATCGACTGCCCGCGGCCGCGGCCGCTGGCCCGCCTGCGCGGCCGCCTCGACCAGCTGCTGACCGCCCCGGAGCACGCCGAGCACGAGCGGTCCTGGGTCCAGGCCACCCTGACCGACCCCGGCCGCCCGGCCGAGCCGATGGAGCAGCTGCGCCGGCGCTTCCCGCACACCCTGCAGCTGCTCTTCGATCCCGAGGAGAGCGAGGCCACCGCCTCCCCCTCGTACGCGGCCCGGGTCAGCGGCCGGGCGGACCTGGAGATCGCCGAGGGCTTCCTGCGGCACGTGCGCCCCGGCGCCGAGCCGGACGCGGACGAGCTCGGCTGGCTGCGCGAGGGCTTCGAGACCGTCCGGGAGAGCGACGACCGCAAGGCGGAGCTGCCCCGATGAGACTCCACAGCCTCACCGTCACCGCCTTCGGACCGTTCGCCGGCACCGAGACGGTGGACTTCGACGCGCTCGCCTCCGGCGGGCTCTTCCTGCTGCGCGGGGCCACCGGCGCGGGCAAGAGCAGTGTGCTGGACGCCGTCTGCTTCGCCCTCTACGGCGAGGTGCCCGGCGCCAGGCGGGCCAGCCGGCTGCGCAGCGACCACGCCGAACCGCTGCGGCTCACCCAGGTCCGGCTGGAGCTGACGCTCGGCGGGCGGCGGTTGGAGATCACCCGGCTGCCCGAGCAGCTGCGCCCCAAGAAGGTCGGCCGGGGGACGACCGTCGAACGCGCCCAGACGCTGCTGCGCGAGTGGGCCGCCGACAGCGGCGACGGCACGCCGGGCTGGCGGGCGGTCAGCAAGTCGCACCAGGAGGCCGGGGAGGAGATCCACCGGCTGATCGGGATGAGCCGGGAGCAGTTCTGCCAGGTGGTGCTGCTCCCGCAGGGGGACTTCGCCCGCTTCCTGCGCGGCGACTCCGAGGAGCGCGGCAAGCTGCTCAGGCGACTGTTCGACACCGAGCGGTTCCAGCACGTCGAGGCCTGGCTGGCCGAGCAGCGCCGCTCCCAGGAGGCCGCCGTCCAGACCGGCCGCCGACGCCTGCGGGACTTGGCCAGCAAGGCCGAGCAGGCGGCCGGTCCGCAGGCCGAGCCCGCCGCCGGCTGGGTGCCCACCGAGGAGGAGTCGGCGCACCCCGCCGCTGACCTCACCGCCGGGGTGCTCGGCTGGGCCGCGATCCTGCGCGGCGGCGCCGCCGAGCAGCTCGCCGTCGCCGAGGCCGCGCTGGCCGGCGCCGAGGCCGGCCATCGCCGGGCCCAGGCGGACCGCGGGAACGCGGAGGAGCTGGCCGGCCGGCAGCGCCGCCACCGGGAGGCCGCCCTGGAGGCGGCCCGCCTCGCCGAGGGCGCACCGGCGATGGAGCGTGACTCCGCCAGGCTGACGGCCGCCCGGGCGGCCGTCGGGGTGGAGTCGCTGCTGCACCTGCGCGAGGCCGCCGAGGCCGCCCACCGGGCGGCCCACGAGGAGGAGCGCCGCCAGCGCGCCGCGCTGGCCGGCGCCCCGGACGGCGAGGGCCCGGCGCTGGCCCGCGCGGAGGCCGAGGAGCTGGCGGCGGCCGAGCACCGGCTGCGGGCCGAGGTGGTCCGGCTGGAGACGGCCCGGGCCGAGGAGCGGCGCTGCGCGGAGTTCCGCCGCGAGCAGGCGTCGCTGGAGGCCGACCGGCGGCGCGCCGAGGAGCTGGCCGAGGAGGCCGCCGACTGGCTGGCCGACTTCGACGGCCGGCTCGCCACGCTCCAGGAGGAGCAGTCCGCCGCCCGGGCCGCCGGTGCCCGGGTCGAGCAGCTGGACGTCCGGCAGGCCGAGCTGGCCGGGCGGCTGGCCGCCGCCCGCCGCCGGGACGAGCTGCGGGCATCGATCGCCGTGGCCGAGCCCCGGGCGCTCACCCTGCGCACCGAGGCGCTCGACGCCCGCGAGCACAGCCAGAACGTCCGCGAGCGCCGACTGACCGGCATGGCCGCCGAGCTGGCGGCGCAGCTGCGGTCGGGCGAGGCCTGCCGGGTCTGCGGATCGCCCGAGCACCCGGAGCCGGCCCTCCCGGCGAGCGGCCAGGTCGGCGCGGAGGAGGAGGACGCCGCCCGGACCGCCCAGGCGCGGGCCGAGCAGGCGGCCGACACCGCCGAGCGGGAGCTGGCGGGCCTGCGGGTGAGCGAGGCGACCGCCGCCGGGGCGGCCGGGCCGGAGAGCGTCGCGGCCCTGGCCGAGGCGCTGGGCGCGCTGGAGCGCGAGCACCGCGAGGCGCTGCGGGCGGCAGAGGGCCTCGACCCGGTCACCCGGGAGCTGGAACGCCTGGCCCAGGACCAGGCCCGCCAGCTCGCCGCACTGCGCGACGCCGGTGAGCGTGCCGCCGCGCTGACCGCCCGGATCCAGACCCTCGGCAGCGAGCAGGAGGAGCTGACCCGCCGGGTGACCGCGGCCCGGGGCGACGCGGCGTCGGTGTCCGCCCGGGCCTCGGCGCTGGCCGGCCTCGCCGGGAGCGTGGCGGCACTCGCCGGAGCGGCCCGGGCCTGCACGGACGCGGCGCTGCAACGGAAGAAGGCCGAGGACGAGCTGGCCAGGGCAGCCGTCGCGGCCGGGTTCCCGAACCCGGAGGAGGCGACGGCCGTCCTGCTGCCCCGGGAGGAACGCGAGCAGCTGGAGGCCCGGCTGACCCGGCACCGCTCGGCGCTGGCCGCGGCGGAGCGGGAGCTGGCCCGGCCCGAGCTGGCCGAGGCCGCCGGCCGCCCGCCGGCCGATCTGCCCGGCACCCAGGCCGAGCTGCTGGCGGCCACCGACCGGCTCCGCCGGGCGCACGCCGGCCACGAGGCGGCGCAGGCGCGCTGCACGGCACTGGCCGGGATCGGGCGGCAGCTGGCGGAGCTGGCCGCGTCACTGGCCCCGGCCCTGGACCGGTACGCCCGGATCAACCGGCTGGCGTCCGTCGCCGCCGGCACCTCCACCGAGAACCGGCTGCGGATGCGGCTGGAGTCGTACGTCCTGGCGGCCCGACTGGAGCAGGTGGCGGCGGCGGCGAGCGCCCGCCTGGTACGGATGTCGGGCGGCCGGTACACCCTGGTCCACAGCGACGGCCGGGGCACCGGCAACAAGCGCTCGGGCCTCGCACTGCGGGTGGTGGACGCCTGGACCGGCACCGAGCGGGACACCTCGACGCTCTCCGGCGGCGAGAGCTTCTTCGCCTCGCTCGCCCTGGCGCTCGGTCTCGCCGACGTGGTCACCGACGAGGCCGGTGGCATGCCGCTGGACACGCTCTTCATCGACGAGGGCTTCGGCACGCTGGACGAGCAGGCGCTGGAAGAGGTGATGGACGTCCTCGACGGCCTGCGCGAGCGGGACCGCGCGGTCGGCATCGTCAGTCACGTCGCCGATCTGAGGAGCCGGATCCCGGCGCAGCTGATGGTCCGCAAGGGCCGCCGGGGCTCCACGCTGGCGCTCGCCGGGCGGGAGGACGCCTGAGGGGAGGCCCGGGGACCGCGGGGCCCGGGGCGCCACGGCCGCGCCGGGCCCGGTCGGGTGCGCTCCGTCAGCCGGAGCAGGCGATCCGCTGCGCCTGCTGCCAGGTGCAGACCGGGCAGAGCGTGACACCGGGGTGGTCGGCGGGCAGTTCGGTCGGCTCCCCGCACAGCACGCAGTCCGCGCGCGGCCCGGTCAGCTCCGGGTCGTGCGTCAGGGCGGCCTCCGGCCCGGCGCCACCGGGGGCGAGTGCGCAGACCGGGTCCGTTTCGTTCTTCACCGCTTCGCTCATGCCGCCTTGATACTCCGCGCCCCCACCCCTCGGCAAGGCCGGCCCCGGCCGGACGGGCCCGGAGCGCTGGGCGGACGGCCCCGCCGGCCGGGGCCGGGGCACCGGCGGCCGGGCGGGCGGAGCCACCGAACCAGGACCCGCGCCGCCCAGGCCCGGCCGGACGGGCCCGAGGCGCCGCGAGTGCCACGGCGGGCGACCCGTCCGCCCACCCCCACCCCCCGTCCCGACGGCCGGGCCCGGTTACCGTGAGGCCCATGCCCGCCTCCTCCGCCTCCCCCGCCTCGCTCCACCGGCGGTTGCTCGCCGCTCGCGCCGCCGCCCCGACCTACCCGGAGGTGGGCGCCACCCGCGAGGCCCGGCTCCCCGAGGGCTACGCCCAGTTGCGGCGGCGGATCCACCTCGGGCACGGTCCCGACGTCCTGGAGCGGGCCGGGCGGTACGTGCTCGGCTGGGGCAGCCAGCTGGGCAGCGGCTTCGCCGTCCATCCGTACGCGCCGGCCGAGGAGGGCGCGACCGTCCTGCTGCGGCTGAGCCTGCCCGGGTTGCGGCGGCCCCGGCTGGTGATCCCCTGCCGGGTGGTGTGGACGGTGGACGAGCCGGACCGGATCGGCTTCGCCTACGGCACCCTCCCCGGGCACCCGGAGTGCGGCGAGGAGGCGTTCCTGGTGACCATGGACACCGCGGGCGAGGTCTGGTTCGAGGTGACCGCGTTCGCCCGGCTCGCCTCCTGGTACGCGCGGCTCGGCCGCCCGGTGGCGGTGCTCTGCCAGTACCTGGCCATCGAGCGCTACCTCTCCGCCGTCGCCACGGCGGCCTCCCCCACCGGGGCGGCCACCCCACCGGAAGCCACGCCACAGGCCCCCGGCAGGAGGGCCGGGCCGACGGCGACCCCGATCCTCCCCGCACCCGGCCGGACCGACGGCCGCACGGCCACCCGATAGCCGACCCGCCAGCCACGACCGCAGCCGGCCGTCCCGCCGGAGGCCACGCCACAGGCCCCCGGCGGGACGGCCGGGCCGGGGTGCGGGCCGGTCAGCCCAGGAAGGAGAGCCGGACCGTCCGGCGCGGGTTGTCTCGGTTGGTGTCGATCAGGACGACGGACTGCCAGACGCCGAGCGCCAGTTGGCCGCCGATCACGGGCAGGGTGGCGTGCGGGGCGACCAGGCCCGGGACGACGTGGTCGCGGCCGTGACCCGGGCTGCCGTGCCGGTGACGCCAGCGGTCGTCGGCGGGCAGCAGTTCGCGCAGCGTCGTGAGGAGGTCGTCGTCGCTGCCCGAGCCGGTCTCCAGCACGGCGATTCCGGCCGTGGCGTGCGGCACGAAGACGTTGAGCAGGCCGTCACGGCCGGCTGCCCGGTCGTTCAGGAACTCGGCGCAGCGGTCGGTGATGTCGAGGGCGACCTCGTGGCTGCCCGTGGTGATCTCGAAGGTGGTGGTGTGGAAGGGCGTGGAGTGGATGTTGTCCGCCATGAACGCCATCCTCACGTACCGCCGGGGGCACCGGGGCCCGCCTCGCCGACTCGCCGTGCTGGTGGGGGCTGGGGGCCGCACGGTGGACGGTTCGGGCTGCTCCCGGCCGGGCGGCCGACCGCGGGCCCGGTAAGGGCCCAAGGGCTTGGGCCCACGGAGCCCGAGGTCGGCCGAAGGACCCCGGGTACGCCGAAGACCCGACGGTCCCTGAGGTCCGCCGGGTCGGATGCCGGTGGGCGCGAGGGCTTGAGGCCCTAGCCGCGACCGCCGAACAGGCTCCGCCGCAGCCGGCGCAGCGGCGCCAGCAGCGACACCCGCGCATGGCGACGCGGCTCGGTCGGGGCACTGGAGCCGCGCGGCGTCAGTTCCCTTATCAACCCGAGTGCCTCGGCGGTGTCCACCGCCGGGAGTGCGGGCGCGCCGAGCACTGCCAGGTGACGCTCGATCCGACGGCCGGTCGCGCCGACGCCGCACTGGATCGCCGGCACGCGGGGCCGGGACCGCACTTGCATGTGTTCCATCAGTTTTTCCCACCCCTACGAGGCGCCAGGGCCGTGAGGCGAAGACTATCCGTGACAGACGGCCTTCGCGCAACCGTCCTGGTGTGCTGCCACCGTATCGTGCGGCGTCAACTGACGCCGCACCAGGGGCCGCCCGGAGCGGTTACGACTGAGCATCAATGATGGTGCACGACCGGCCGCGCGTCACGGGTGCCTCGGGGGTACGCGCCCGGCGCTTGCCGGGGAGGCACGCGCCGGGCGTGCGGGATCACCGTCGATCACGACCGGCGGGGCCCGGACGCGACCGGCGGTCGCCCCGCACGCCACCGGAGCGCCACCGACCACTCGGAAGAGACAGTTCAGAAAGTGAACACAATCGAGGGATTGACGCGGGGGAAACCTCCAAGCAATATCTTCATCGACCGCGCGAACACGGATCCCGCTCAAGCACCGCTCAATCGTGCGTTCGACTGATGAAGAATTCCGGCTCCCCCGAGCCACTGCCCGGCCACCTCGACGCTGCGGTGGCCAGGCCCGGGAGGCGCTGGGACGGGCGGCCGGCCGTGAGGGTCGGCCGGGCCGCCACCAGGCTGCCGGTGCCGCCCCGTACGGGGCCCGGCACCGGCGGTTCCGGGTCCGCGGACGGCCTCCGGTACGGCCCCTTACCGAGGCACCGGACCGGACCCCGCCCCCACGCTCCCGCGACGCATCTCACACCCCCGTACCGCGCCCCCGCCCGGCACCGCGCACCGCACCACCACCCCGTGACCCGACCCCGCGCGAATCCGCTCCCCGGCGGCGCTCGGTAGACTCGGCCAGCGTGCCAGTCCTCCTCAGCATCGTGCTCCCGGTCCACGGAGTCGAGCGCTACCTGCCCCGCTGCCTCGACTCGATCCTGGAAGCCACTCCCCGCGGGGAGTCGCGCTTCGAGGTGATCGCGGTCGACGACCTCTCCCCCGATCGCTGCGGCGCGATCCTGGACGAGTACGCCGCCCGCGACCCGCGGTTGCGCGTGCTGCACCTCACCGAGAACCAGGGTCTCGGCGGCGCCCGGACCGCCGCCCTCCCCGAGGTGCGCGGCGAGTACGTCTGGTTCGTCGACAGCGACGACTGGCTGCCGGACGGCACCGTCTCCGCGCTCCTCGATGAGCTCGCGCAGGAACGCGCCCGCGAGACCCCGGCCGACGTCCTGCTCACCGACTTCACCCACGTCTACCCCGACGGCGGGACCGAGCCGAACCCCTGGCGCCACGTCCTGGTCGGCTCGCCGCTGGCCGACGGCTGCACCCTCGCCGAGCACCCGGCGCTGTTCCGGACCGTGATGTCGGTGTGGAACAAGGTCTTCCGCCGCGACTTCCTGCTCGGCCTCGACGTCTCCTTCGGGCGCGGCTTCTACGAGGACATCTCGGTCACCTACCCGGCCCTGCTGGCCGCCGGACGGCTGCGCTACCTCGACCGGGTCTGCTACTTCTACCGGCGCGGCCGCCCCGGGGCGATCACCAGCACCGCCTCCCCCAAGCACGCCGACGCCTTCGCCCAGTACGACGCGATCTTCGCGTTCCTGGACCGCCCGGCCCGGCCCGGCCGCCCGGTGCCGGACACCCTGCGCACCCTCGTCTTCGAGCGGACCGTCCAGCAGGCGCTGACCGTCCACGACACCCCGGGGCTGGTCCCGGCCGGGCTGCGCAAGGACTTCTTCCGGCGGATCGCCGAGCACTTCACCCGCCACCGCCCGGCCGGCTACCAGTTCCCCGGCGGCCTGCGCGGCCTGCAGTTCCGCCTGGCGGCGCGCGGCGCCCGGGTCGCCTACGCGGAACTGCGCCGCACCGGCCGGCTGCCGCGCGAACTCAAGCGGGGGGCGCGGGCCGTCGCCCCGGCGGTGAAGAAGGGGGTGCGCAGCGGCGCCCGCTTCACCGCGTACAACGCGTTCCGCCGGCTCCCGCTGGACGAGCACCTGGCGGTCTACGCGGCGTACTGGCACCGGGGTTACGCGTGCAGCCCGGCGGCGATCTACGAGAAGGCCAGGGAACTCGCCCCGGACGTACGGGGCGTGTGGGTGGTGGAGAACCGCAAGCAGGCGGCCACGCTGCCGGCCGGGGTGCCCTACGTGATCGTCAACACACCGGCCTACCTGAAGGCGATGGCGACCGCCAAGTACTTCGTGAACAACGTCAACTTCCCGCGCACCATGGTGAAGCGGCCGGGGACGGTGCACGTCCAGACGCAGCACGGCACGCCGCTGAAGGCGATGGGGATGGACCTCCGGGACCACCCGGTGGCCGCCGACGGGATGGACTTCGACCGGCTGCTGGAGGCCGTCGACCGCTGGGACTTCCTGGTCTCCTCCAACCCGCACACCAGCGAGCACTTCGCCCGGGCCTTCCCCGGCCGCTACGAGATACTGAACACCGGCTACCCGCGCAACGACCGGCTGGCCGTCAGCACGCCGGCCGAAGTGGCGGCGATGCGCGAGCGGTTCGGGCTGGCACCGGACACCACGGCGGTGCTGTACGCGCCGACGCACCGCGAGGGCCGGGGCGGGTACGTCCCGCTGCTGGACGTCCGCGAGCTGGCCCGGCGGCTTGGCCCCGGCTTCACGCTGCTGGTGCGCACGCACTACTTCCACACCGGGGGCCCGGGCGAGTTGGCGGCGGGTGAGGACGCGGCCGCGATCGTGGACGTCTCGGCGCACCCGACCGTGGAGGACCTCTACCTGGCGGCGGACGTCCTGGTCACCGACTACTCCTCGATGATGTTCGACTACGCCGTGCTGGACCGGCCGATCGTGGTCTTCGCGCCGGACTGGGAGGAGTACCGGCGGGTACGCGGGGTCTACTTCGACCTCTTCGCGGAGCCGCCGGGCGCGGTGACGGTGGATGCCGACGGGCTGGCCGCGGCGCTGCTGGCCGGCGACCCGGAGCCGGCGGCGCGGGCGAAGTTCCGCGAACGGTTCTGCCCGTGGGACGACGGCGGGGCGAGCGAGCGGGTGGTCCGCCGGGTGTTCCCGATCCGGGCCTGAGCAGGCGCCGGCCGGACCCGAGCGGGCGCCGGCCGGGCCGCCCGGAGGGCCGGACCCGCCCGGAGGGCCGGACCGACCGGCCCGGGAACGCGGCGGGCGGGACCCCGGGAATCCCGGGGCCCCGCCCGATGCGGGCTCGGCCCGGTACGGACTCGGCCCTGAACGGGCTTCGGTCCGGTACCGGATTCGGCCCGAAGCCGGCTCAGCCCTGACGCGCGGCGAGGAACTCGTCGAAGGTCAGCTCGCCGTCGTGGTTGGTGTCCATCTGCTTGATGATGGCCTCGGCCATCGAGATCGACGTGGTCAGGTCGCCGAGCTCGCGGGCGACCTTCGCGTACTCGACGGCGGTGATCCGGCCGTTGCCGTTCACGTCGTACTTGTCGAACGCCGCGCGGATGGTGTCGACGTCTGCCATGGGTGGCCCCTCCTGAGGAACTGCGTGCCTGCGATGATCCGCATGACTGCTGATGTGCGTTTCCGACGGCCGTACCCTACCCGGCCGTGGTGAGCGCCACGGTTGGCGGGAGTGGACGGGCTCGGGGGTGGGTGTCGTAGTCTGCGGGTCTGATCCCGGCCCGGCCGGGGAACGAACGCCGATCGTCGTCTGTTCAGGCCCGGGCTCGTCTCGGGCGTGCTCGTCCTGGGAGGGACCATGCTCGATCTCGTCACCAAGCTGGTGCTGAAACCGCTCGCGCGGGGGATCTGGCGGCCGACCATCGAGGGCCTGGAGAACGTGCCGCGCAAGGGCAGCGTGATCCTGGCCAGCAATCACCTCTCCTTCATCGACAGCGTGGTGATCCCGCTGACCGCGCCGCGCCGGGTGCACTTCCTGGCCAAGGCCGAGTACTTCACCGGTACCGGGATGAAGGGCGCGCTCTCCAAGGGCTTCTTCGAGGCGATCGGCGCGGTGCCCGTCGAGCGCGGCACCTACCGCTCCGCGCAGGCCTCGCTGGAGTCGGCCCTGGAGATCCTGGAGGACGGCAAGGCCTTCGGCATCTATCCCGAGGGCACCCGCTCGCTCGACGGCCGCCTCTACCGCGGCAAGACCGGCGTGGCCTGGCTGGCCCTCACCGCCGGCGTCCCGGTGGTGCCGGTGGCGCTGGAGGGGCCCGACCAGATCCTGCCGATCGGCAAGCGCGTCCCGCGCCTGCGCAAGGTGACGGTCCGCTTCGGCGAGCCGCTGCACTTCGACGAACTGCACGGGCAGGCCCGGTCGCTCAAGGCCCGCCGGCAGGTCACCGACGAGGTGATGCGGGCGATCCAGCAGCTCTCCGGCCAGGAGATCGCGGAGACGTACAACGAGATCCCCAAGGCCGCCTGACCGTCACCCGCGCCCGGGCCGCGGACCGGCCGCCCCGGCGGCTACCGCTTTTCGAGCACCGGGACCGGCGCCTCACGGCGCAGCAGGGCCGCGTACCGGCCGTCGGCCTCGACCAGCTCGTCGTGGGTGCCCTGTTCGACGACCTCGCCCCGGTCCAGCACGACGATCCGGTCGGCGGCCCGGACGGTGGAGAGCCGGTGGGCGATGGTGATGGTGGTGCGGTCGGCCGCGAGGGTGTCGATGGCCTGCTGGACGGCCTGCTCGGTGCGGTTGTCCAGCGCGCTGGTGGCCTCGTCCAGGATCAGCACGGGCGGGTTGCGCAGAACGGTCCGGGCCAGCGCGAGACGCTGCTTCTCCCCTCCCGAGAAGCGGTAGCCGCGCTCCCCGACCAGGGTCGCGTAGCCGTCCGGGAGTCCGGCGATGGTGTCGTGGATCTGCGCGGCCCGGGCGGCGGCGACGAGTTCCTCGTCGGTGGCGTCCGGCTTGGCGAAGCGCAGGTTGTCGGCGACCGAGGCGTGGAAGAGGTAGGTCTCCTGGGAGACCACGCCGACCGCCCGTGACAGCGAGTCGAAGGAGAGCTCGCGGACGTCCACCCCGTCGATCGTCACCCGGCCGCCGGTGACGTCGTAGAGGCGGGGGACGAGGTAGCTGAGCGTGGTCTTGCCGGAGCCGGTCTCGCCGACCACGGCGAGCGAGCTGCCGGCCGGGACCTTGAGCTCCACCCCGGCGAGCGTGGGCCGCTCCTGCTCGGGGTCGTAGCGGAACTCGACGCCCTCGAAGCGGACCTCGCCGCGGATCTTCTCCAGGACGGTCGGCCGCTCGGGCTCGGCGATCTCCACCGGGAGGTCGAGGTACTCGAAGATCCGCTGGAACAGCGCCAGCGAGGTCTGCACCTGGACACCGGTGGAGAGCAGGCTGATGGTCGGGCGGAACAGGCCCTGCTGGAGCGAGACGAAGGCGACCAGGGTGCCGACGGAGACGATCGGCGAACCGCCGGCCGAGGCCAGTCCGGCCGCCCAGTAGATCACCGCGGGCATCGCGGCCATCACGATCTGGATGGTGTTCATCCGCCAGCGCCCGGCCATGCTGGAGCGCACCTCCAGCTCGGCCAGCCGGTCGGACTGCCCGGTGAAGTCCGCGGCGAGCGAGTCGGAGCGGCCCATGGTGCGGCCGAGCAGGATGCCGCTGACCGAGAGGGACTCCTGCACGGCCGAGCTCATCGCGGCGAGCTGCTTCTGCCGCTCACCGGTGATCTTCTTGCGTTCGTTGCCGACCCGGCGGCTGATCCAGACGAAGACCGGCAGGAGCAGCAGCGAGACGACGGTGAGCCGCCAGTCCAGCGCGACCATCGCGACCACCGAGGCGATCACGCTGGTGAAGTTGGAGACCAGCGAGGTGGCGGTGGAGGTGACGGTGGACTGCATGCCGCCGATGTCGTTGGCGATCCTGGACTGCACCTCGCCGGTGCGGGTGCGGGTGAAGAACGCCAGCGACATCCGCTGGAGGTGGCCGTAGACGGCGGTGCGCAGGTCGTGCATCACGCGCTGGCCGACGGTGGTGGAGATCAGCGTCTGCAGCACGTTGAAGATGCTGTTGACCACGGCGGCGGCGATCATGCCGAGCGCGAGCAGGCTGAGCAGGCCGGTCCGGCCCTGCGGGATGGCGGTGTCCAGCACGGCCTTCAGCAGGAACGGCGTGACCACCGAGACGACCGCGGAGGCCGCCACCAGCACGCCGACCACGGTGAGCCGACCGGAGTACGGGCGGAACAGCGCGAGGATGCGGCGCCACTGGGCCGGCGGGCGGGGCTCTCCCTCGGCCTGGGCGGGCGGGGTCCAGCTGATGCCGTCGGGCCTCAAGGGCGGGCCTCCTGGGGTCGGACGCGCGGGCGCGCGGCGGGCACGGCGCCGCAGGGGGCTGCGGCGGGCGTGGTGGGCGTGGTGGGCGTGGTGGACACGGCGGTCGGGCGGCCACCGGCATAGCGAGGATAGCTCATAGTTAGCTAAGCTAATAGTGAGACTGTTCCTATTCCCAGGGCCGCCCCTGGGGGCCGGTGCCGCCCGACCCCGCCCGCCCGCCGAACCGGTAGGTCAGTCGGTCCGGTACGTCCGCGCCGCCTTCGAGGAGACCCCGCCGAGCTTGCCCGACGGCAGCACCCGGGCGATCGCGACCGCGAGCTTGTAGCGCTTGCTCGGCACCGACAGCGAGCGGCCGCGCGCCAGGTCCCGCATGGCCTCGGCGACCACCCGCTCGGCGGACAGCCACCCCCAGGAGGGGATGTTGCCGGTGCCCATGCCGGCCCGCTCGTGGAACTCGGTGTGGGTGAAGCCCGGGCAGAGCGCCATCAGCCGCACGCCGGTGCCGCCGAGGTCGCGCATCACGCCCTGGGTGAAGCTCACCACCCACGCCTTGCTGGCCCCGTACGTGCCGCGCGGCAGGAACGCCGCCACCGAGGCGACGTTGACGATCGCGCCGCGGCCGCGCTCGCGCATGCCGGGCAGCGCCGCCGTGGTGAGCCGCAGGATCGCCTCGACGTGCACCTTCAGCATGTCCAGCTCGTCCTGGAGCGGGACGGTCAGGAAGGCGCCCTTGTTGCCGAAACCGGCGTTGTTCACGAGGAGGTCCACCGGGTGGGCCGGGTCGGCCAGCCGGGTCTCGACGGCCGCGATACCGGCCTCGGTGGCGAGGTCGGCGGTGAGCACCTCGGTGTCGATGCCGAACTCCGCCCGCAGGTCGGCGGCCGCGCGCTCCAGCCGCTCGGTGTCCCGGGCCACCAGGACGAGCCGGTAGCCGCTCCGGGCGAGCCGGCGGGCGAACGCGGCTCCGATGCCGGCGGTCGCGCCGGTGATCAAGGCAGTGGTCATGCAGCGACCGTATCTACTCGCGGGTATCCGCGACACCCCGGGCGCTCTCGCTGCGCGCCGGGGAGGTACCTCTCGGTGACGGTGGTCACGGAGCGTACAGCGGTGGCGCCGGATGGTTCGTGCTCCTATGGTCGATGAAGGGGGGCATCGCCGGACCAGGCGGTGGAACTTCGATGAGGAGGCACTCAGATGCTTACTCAGACCACGCGGACGACGCTCGCCACCCAGGCCGAGCTCGACGCACTAGGCATGTTGATCACGGAGGACGAGGCGACCGTCAGCGACGCGCCCACGTACCGCCCCGAAGCCGCCGCCCTGCTGCTCCTGGCAGGAGCGCTGCTGCTGTCGCCGAAGCCGCCGAAGGAGAAGACCCGGTAATTCGGGACCGACGGCACCAGGCACCGCGCGGAGTCCGCGGGCGCACAGCGGGCCCGTGACACCGCGAAGCCCTCTTCAAGGAGAAGTACGCACCATGCCAACCGCCGATCTCTCGCTCCGCGACGAATACGCCGCAGCGGTGGAGCGGCTGGCAGGCCGCACCCTCGACGCCCTCCGTGGCGTCGAGGGCGCGGTCGCGCCCGCCGCGCCCGACACCGGCCCCGCGCCGCGTCCGGTCCTCGCCGCCGCCCGGGTGCTCGGGCCGGACGTGCTCGCACCGCAGGTGCTGGGCGTGGCCGGGGCCGACGAACAGGCCGTCCTGCTGCTGACCGAAGCCCACCGGGCCTTCCCCCTCGCCGGCTTTCCGGCGCCCACCGAACCGGGGTCCCCCGTCCCCGCCCGGTCCGCCGACGACGACCGGGCGGCCGGTGCCGTCCTCGTCGCCGCGTGGCGGGACTGGGCCACCACCGTGCTGCTCGCCCGGGCGCCCGGACCCGCCGCCGACCTCCCGTTCCCCGAACCGGCCGGCGACACGGCGCACGACCGCGGCGAGCCCCACCCCGGTCACGCCCCGCGGCCGGAGCCCCACGCCTGGCAGGCCTGGTCGGTCCGGATGGCCCAGCTGTCCGCCCTCGCCCTCCCCGGCCTCGACGGCCCCGTGCACGACGCGGCCCGCGAGCACGGTCTCGCCCTGGCCCGCGGCGCCGTCCGTTCGCTGCTGCGCTGCGACTACCGGGTCGCCGCCCGGCTCACCAGATGGCTCGCCTGGCTCGCCGCCGACGGACGGCCGCTGCCCCTGGAGGTCGAACCCATGCTGGACCGGATCCGGGCCGTGGGTGACGGCAGTGCGCGCACCGCACTCGAACTCGCTGTGGCCGAACACCTGCTGAGCGGAGCGCCGTCATGACCGACAACCAGCTCCTGTCCTCCGCACAGCAGTTGGGATCACGCGCGATGGCCTGGCTGCACGACTGCCACGAGCGCGGCTTCGGCCGGCTCCCCGACGACGTCACCATCGACCTGGCCGATCCGAACAACGCCTACAAGCCGCTCGCCGAGTCCGCCCTCGCCGCGTCACTCGTCCTGCGGGACGGCGTCACCGGCCCCCACGACGCCCGCATCGCCCGCGAGCTCCTCGACTTCGGCTGGTCCCAACTGCGGGAGGGGAACCTCCTGTACGAGCGGCTGCTGCGCTACCCCGTGATGACCGACCCGCTGGAGACGTACGTCCACTTCGCCCGGTCCGGCTACCGGCACGCCCCGCTGGAGGAGCTCCTGGAATCCCTGACGAAGGTCCGCGGGATCCAGGCCATCGAGATGATGCCCAACCGGCGGCTCGCCCTCGCCAACGCGCGCCGGGTGATCGGACTGCGCAATCAGCCCGACGACTGGGACGCCCTCACCTCCCGGACCTGGCTCGGCGCGACACCGGAACCCTGGGCCATCGACTGGCTGACCGGCTACCACATCACCCACGCCGTCTTCCACCTCACCGACTGGGGTGCCCGGCCCGAGGGCATGCCCGAACCGATGCGCGACTACGTCCGCAACTGGCTGCCGGTCTGGGTCGACACCTGGCTGGAGGTCGGCCAGTGGGACCTCGTCGGCGAACTCCTGGTGGTCGACTCGTGCATCGGGGAGCCCGTCACCGGCACGCAGGGCTGGGAGGCGCTGGCCGCGATCCAGCGCGAGGACGGGCTGATCCCGCGCGAGAGCGCCGAGCCGGTCTCGGACGACCCCGAGCAGGCCTTCCGCGACCACGAGCACACCGCCGTCGTCGCCGTGGTGGCCGGCACCGTCACCCTGTCGCGGGCACTCGGCGGCGCCGCGGTCGCGGCCTGAACGCGATGACCGACCCGGACACGATGACCGGCCCGCCCTCCGCCGCCCGCCGGGCGGCGGAGGGCGGCTTGGACGGCTTCAGCGGCCCGGGTGCGGACCAGGTCCCCGCCCTCGTCCGGGCCGCCGCGCCGTACGCCACCGCCGTGACGCTGGCCGTGGCCCGCGGGGACCGGACCGCCGTCCACTGCCACGGCCGGACCGCCCTCGACGGGGAGCCCTGCACACCCGAGACCGTCTACGAACTCGGCTCCGTCACCAAGACGTTCACCGCGCTGCTGCTCGCCGTCATGACCGCACGGGGCGAAGTCGCCCTGGACGACCCGCTGCGGCGGCACCTCCCAGCGGACTGGTGCCCGCCGGACGTCCGGCACGGCGGCCCGATCCGGCTGCTCCACCTGGCCACCCACACCTCGGGCCTGCCCAAGCTCCCGCCCGGACTGCTCGCGGCCGCCCTCCCCAGCTGGGCCCGCAATCCGTACGCGGGCTTCGACGACCGACGGCTGCGCGCCGGCGTGGCCCGAACCAGCGTGCGCCACGCGCCCGGTACGCGCTACGGGTACTCCAACTACGGGGTCGGCCTGCTCGGCCGGCTGCTCGCCGAGGCGGGCGGCACCGGCTACGCCGAGCTGCTCGCCGACCGTCTCTGCCGCCCCCTCGGCCTGCGCACCGCCACCTGCTCCCCCGACGCCCCGCACCGCGCCACCGGTCACCGGCGCAGTCGCCCGATCCCGCCGTGGCTCATCCCCGGGCTGCCGGGCGCCGGCGCCGTCCGGGCCGGCGGCGCCGATGTGCTGCGCTTCCTCCGCGCCCACCTGTCGCCGGAGGACGGCGAGTTGGGGCAGGCGCTGCGCGACGTCCAGCGCCCACGGCTACGGCTGTCTCGATCGGGCGACCGGATCGGCCTGGTCTGGAACCTGCGCAGGACGCCGGACGGCCGCGATCTCTACTTCCACTCCGGCGCCACCCGCGGGTTCACCGTCGTCGTCGGCTTCTGCCCGCAGACCGCGACGGCGGTGGCCGCCCTCACCAACACCGGTCCGGCGCTCGACGGGCGCTTCGTGCAGTCGGCGTACGACACTCTGAAACAGCTCGCGAAGCCGGCGACCTGAGCGGTGCCCCGGCCCGGCCGGCCCTGCGGGACGGGGCCGGCCGGGCCCGGCGGTCAGGGCTTCTCGGGGTGCGCGGCGCTGTCCGCGGCGCCGCCGGCGCCGACCGGGCGGAGGCGGGAGGCCGCGGTGGCGGCCAGCTGCGGGGCGAGCCGGGCGATGTCGCGGGAGCCGACGGCGGCGATCAGCGAGGGCAGGATCCAGCGGACCGGCTGCATGCCGCGCAGCCAGGGCTGGGCGTAGACGTGGGCGGAGCGGCGGGCGATGCCGGCGACCAGACGGTCCACGGCCGGGCCGAGCGGGTACGTCTTGTTGGCCGGCCAGGGCAGGCGGTCGCGCATCTGCTTGAGGACGGCGTCCTGGTCGGCGCCGCGGACCATGTCGGTGTCGGTCCAACTCAGGTAGCCGACACCCACCTTGACGCCCTGATGGGCGACCTCGGCGCGGATCGAGTGGGCGAAGGCCTCGACGCCGGACTTGCTGGCACAGTACGCGCTCATCAGCGGGGCGGGCGTGAGCGCGGCGAGCGAGGCGATCTGGAGCAGGTAGCCGCGGCTCTCGGCGAGGGCCGGCAGGAAGGCCCGCGCGGTGGCCACGCTGCCGAGCAGGTTCACCTCGATCACCCGGCTGAACGCCCGGTGGTCGCTGTCCAGCAGCGGGCCGCCGATGGCGATGCCCGCGTTGGCGACCACCACGTCGATCCGGCCGTAGTGCTCCTTGATCCGGCGGGCGGTCTCGGTGAGCGCGTCGATGTCGGTGACGTCGGCCTCCCAGGCGGTGGCGCCCGGGCCGCAGAGTGCGGCGACCTCCTTGAGCTCGGCCGGTTCCAGCCCGAGCAGCGCCACCTTGGCGCCCCGCAGGGTGAGCTTGCGGGCCAGGGCGGCGCCGACCCCGCGCGCGGCACCCGTGACGACGACGACCTGTGCGGACAGCGGCAACGTGGCACTCATGCGGTCAGGCTCCTCTGGGGGGAAGGACGGTGGACGGCGGGCAGGTGGGCGGTCGCGAGCCGCTCGATCTCGGCGGCGACCTCGGCGGGCCGCTCGATCGGCACCATGTGGCCGGCCGCGGGCAGCAGGAGCAGCCCCTGCGGGTCGGGCAGCGCGGCGACGATGCGGTGCGCGTGCGCCGGCGGGGTCAGCCGGTCGTCGGTGCCGACCACGACGGCGGTCGGCACGGTGAGCCGGGCCAGCCCGGCGCGGACGTCGAGCGAGTCCAGGACGCCGGCCCAGCGGGCCCGGACGACGGTCGGACAGGCGTGCACCACCCGGGCCGTCGCCTCGACCCGGTCGGCGGGCGAACCCGCCCCCATGGTGACGTACTTGAGCGCCGCGCGGCTGACCGGGCCGACCGGGCCGAGCGGCAGCCGGGAGCGCAGGCCCTGCCGGTGCAGGAAGCGCCGCAGCCGTGCCGGGCGCACCGCCTCCGGCAGCACGAGCAGCTCGGTCACCAGGTCGGCCGGGCCGGTGGAGACCAGCACCGCGGCGGCGGTCCGCTCGGCGACCTCGGGGCGGCCGGCGGCGGCCATCACGGTCATACCGCCCATGCTGTGGCCGACCAGGACGGCCCGCTCCCCCGCCGGGACGGTCCGGGTGAGCACGGCGGAGAGGTCCTCGGCGAGCGCCCGGGTGGAGTAGCGGAGCCGGCTGGGCGGGACCTCGCTGCGGCCGTGGCCGCGCTGGTCGTAGGCCACCACCCGGTAGCGGTCGGCGAGCCGGTGGATCACCGGCGCCCAGAAGACGGTCGAGCAGGTCCAGCCGTGGGCGAGCACCACGGTCGGGGCGCCGGGCTGCCCGTGGATCTCGGCGTGCAGCCGGCTCCCGTCGGCCGAGCGGATCACCAACTCCTCGGCGGGGGCGGGCGGGACGCAGTCGGCGGGGATCGCGGGGCTCATGCCAGCGCCTCCTCGGGCGTCCCGGCGCTCCGGCCGGCCGGCACGGTCCGCATGATCAGCTCGTACTCGGCGAGGTCGACCTTGCGGGTGGCCCGGCGGAAGGAGGTGGTGGAGCCGGGCCAGAGCACGGTGTTCTTGCCGCTGCTGTCCAGGTACCAGCTGCGGCAGCCGCCGGTGGTCCAGACGGTCCGGTCCATCCGGTGCTGGAGTTCGAGGTTCCAGTGCCGCTGGGCGCGGGCGGTCGGCTGCATCGCGGTGGCGCCGACCGAGCCGAGCGTGGTGAGGGCGTCGACCAGGTAGTTCAGCTGGGACTCGATCATCAGGATCATCGAACTGTTGCCGAGGCCGGTGTTGGGGCCGATCACGAAGAACAGGTTCGGGAAGCCGTGCACGGTGGAGCCGCGCAGCGCCTCCATGCCGTCCTTCCACTCCTCCGCCAGGCTGGTGCCGTTGGCCCCGAACACCCGGGCGCCGATGGGCATGTCGGTGACGTGGAAGCCGGTGCCGAAGACGATCGCGTCGACCTCGTGCTCGCTGCCGTCGGAGGCGACCAGGGTCGAGCCGCGCACCTCGCGCAGGCCGGCGGCGACCACCTCGGTGTTGGCGGCGGCCAGCGCCGGGTAGTAGGTGTTGCTGAGCAGGATGCGCTTGCAGCCGATCCGGTAGTCCGGCGTGAGCTTGGCGCGCAGCGCCGGATCGGTGACGCTCTGGGCGATGTGCCGCTCGGCGAGCTGCTGGACGAGCTTCAGCAGGCCGGGCCGGCGGACGAACGCGTCCACCTGGAGCTCGCGGAGCGCGAAGAGGGTGCCCCGGCGGAGCTTGGCGGTGAGGGGCAGCCGGGTGTGCAGCCACTTCTCGGCGTCGGTGATCGCGCGGTCGCGGCGCGGCAGGACCCAGGCCGGGGTGCGCTGGAAGACGGTCAGCCGGCCGACCTCGGGCTGGATGTTGGGGATGATCTGGGCGGCGGAGGCGCCGGTGCCGACCATCGCGACCCGCTTGCCGGCGAGGTCGAAGTCGTGGTCCCAGCGGGAGGAGTGGAACACCTTGCCGGTGAAGGAGTCCAGACCCGGCAGGTCGGGGATCCGCGGGTCGGCGAGCGGCCCGGCGGCGGAGACCACGGCGTCGGCCGTCCACTGGCCGGCCGTGGTGGTGATCCGCCAGCGGGTCCGGTCGGCCTCCCAGCGGGCCTCGGTGACCTCGGCGTTGAACCGCAGGTGCGGGCGGATGCCGAAGACGTCGGTGACCTTCTCCAGGTAGGCGCGGATGTCGGGCTGGCCGGAGAAGCTGCGCGGCCAGTCGGGGTTGGGCGCGAAGGAGAAGGAGTACAGGTGGGAGGGGACGTCGCAGGCGCAACCGGGGTAGCTGTTGTCCCGCCAGGTGCCGCCGACCGAGTCGGCGCGCTCCAGGATGACGAAGTCGGTGATCCCGGCGCGGCGCAGCCGGACGCCGGCGCCGATGCCGCCGAAGCCGGAGCCGATGACGGCCACCCGGACGTGCGGGGCGTCGGGTGCGGCCGGGGTGGCTTCCGGGGCCGGGGTGGTGTCCGGGGCGGTGTCGGCCGGGCCGGTCGAGGCGTCGAGCGGCGCCCGGTCGGACGCGTCGGGGCGGGGGCGCTTCGTGCTGGATGCCATGCGGCGTCCTCCTGAGGGTGGGGGCCGTGAGGTGCGCACTGCCGCGACGTGCCGTCGTGCGTCCTGCCATCGTGCCGTCATGCCGTCGCGATAACCATGCCAGCAATCACTGGCACGATTGGCAGAGTAGCCCCTGTCGCCGACGGGGGGAAGAAGCCCGGCCACGTCACTTCGGCGATCGCCAGTCCTATGCTGAGCGCCGTGGACAAGGTCAGAGCGGGTGCGGGCGACGGACGACGCGAGTACCGGGTGGAGGAGCTGGCCGAGGCGGCCGGCATCACCACCCGGACGCTGCGTTTCTACCGCGAGCGCAAGCTGCTCCAGCCGCCGCGCAAGGAGGGCCGGATCGCCTGGTACGGCGAAGCCCATCTGCACCGGCTGGGGGTGATCGCCGAACTGCTGGAGCGCGGCCACACCCTGGGCGGCATCGCCGAGCTGATCGGCGCCGGGGAGAGCGGCCGGGACGTCGCCGAGCTGATCGGCCTGGAGGCCGCGATCATCGCGCCCTGGTCGGACGAGACGCCCGTCCACCTCGACTGGGACGAGCTGAAGACCGCCTTCGGCGACCAGCTCACCGAGGAGAACACCGCCGAGTCCGTCGCCCAGGGCTACATCTCGGTCGAGGAGGACGGGATCACCCACGTCAGCCGGCGGCTGATGGACGCCACCACGGCCCTGGTCGCCGAAGGCGTGCCGCTCGCGGTCGTGCTGGAGGCCAGCCGCCGCGCCCAGGAGCACGTGGACGCGATCGCCGAGATCTTCACCGCGCTGGCCCGCGACCAGCTCCTGGGCCCGCTCGCCGCCGACACCCCGCTGCCCCCCGGTGAGGCGGCCCGCCTCACCGAGCAGATCCTCCGGGTGCGGCCACTGGCCCGGACGGTCACGGACGCCCAGTTCGCCCTGGCCATGGACCGGCGGGTGCACGCCGAGTACGACGGGCTGCTGCGCCAGCGCCGGGAGCAGCGGGAGGACGGCGGAGCGGACGACCGGCCGGACGCGCACGGCCAGGGCGACCCCGGCGCGCCCCGCGCGCAGGCGTAGCCGCACCCTCCCGCGGGCAGGGATCCGGGCGCCGCGCCGCCTTCCGGATCGGAGTCGCCCGATGCTCCCCGCGCTCACCCGCCGCACCGTGCTCACGCTCGCCTCCGGGCTCGCACTCGCCGCCTGCGGCTCGGGCGGGTCGCGCCGCTGCGGGCGACCCCCCGGCCGCCCTTGGGCGGTCCTCCAAGGTGACCGAACGCCGCGATCCGACTGCGCTGGGTGATCGTACGGTTATCCGGGTGATCGTCCGGGTCGTACGGTCGGAGCTCACCCGCGGGCCGCCGGTACCGGCTCGGGCCGGTGGTGGGAGGCGGGCGCCCACCCCGGCTCCGCGTGGGGGTGCAGCACGATGTCCGTGGTCACGAGGTTCCGTTCGGCGGCGCAGCTGACGGGTGGTGGGGTGCTGCTCTGGTCGCTGCTCGGCCGGCTGCCGAACGCGATGTGCCCGATCGGCACCCTGCTGCTGGTCACCCGGAACACCGGCAGCGTCTGGCGCGGCTCGGTGGTGGCCGGGGCGCTGGCCCTCGGTCAGGCGGTCGGCGGGCCGCTGGTCGGCCGGCTCGCGGACCGGCGCGGGCAGCGCACCGTCGGCCTGGTCACCGCGCTCGTCAACACGGTCGCGGTGCTCGCCCTGGTGGCCGCGTCCGAGGGAGGCCTGCCGCTCGCCGCGCAGATCGCGCCGGCCGCGCTGATCGGCCTCTCGGTCCCGCTGGTCGGGCCGCTGTCACGCAGCCGCTGGGTCCGGCTGGCGGGCGGGGACGCGGAGTTGACGTCCTCGATGCTCTCGCTGGACGGCATCGTGGACGAGGTCAGCTTCACCACCGGGCCGGCCCTGGTCGGTCTGCTCGCCACCCTGGTCTCCCCCGCCGCCGGGCTGCTCACCGCGGCGGCGCTGGTCGGCGTCGGCGCCACCCTGTTCGCGCTGCACCCGACCGCGCCGCCCGGTACCGGGCCGGACGCCCGGCGGCGCTCCGCCGAGCCCCTGATGAGCCCTCCGTACGTGCTGCTGCTCGCCGGGATGGCGCTGCTGGGCGCCTGCTTCGGCTCGGTGCAGGTCGGGGTCACCGCCACCACGGACGCGCTGGGCCGGCCCGGTGCGGCCGGGTTGATCTACGGCTTCATGGGATTCACCAGTGCCTTCGCGGGCATCGCCACCGCCGCGCTGCCGGCCCGTTGGGAACTGGCGGCCCGGTTGCGGGCCGGGACGGTCCTGCTGTTCGCCACCTCCGTCCTGCTGCTCTTCTCCGGCGGCGGCGTACTCGCCCTGGCCGGGGCCGTCGGGTGCCTGGGCATGGCCGTCGCACCTCAGATGATCACCATGTTCGGCCTGGTGGAGCGGACCGTGCCGACGGCGCGGCTCGGCGAGGCGATGGCGGCGCTGGTCAGCGCGATCATCCTGGCCCAGTCGGCGGGGACGTTCCTCGGCGGCTGGGCGGCCGGCCACCTCGCGCCAGAAGCGCCGTTCCGGATCACCGTCGTCGCCGCGGCGGCCGCCCTGCTGCTCGCCGCCGCGACGGCCACCGACCGCCGCTACCCGCGCCGTTCGGCGCTGCCGGTACCACTGCCGGCACCGGTACCGGTGAAGACGGACACCCTGGACCCGGCGGTCGAGCCGGTCCCGGCCCGTGGGGTGAAGACCGCACAGAACGCCCCGAATGTGCGGCCGTTGCGGGCCGGCCGTGAAGAAAGCGAGGAGCCGATCCGGCCCTCCCGGGCGTAATACCCTGTCCCCCACCACAGGTTAGGCTCTCTCCCCGGTGTCCGCGCCGTACCGTCGCGCGGGCACCGGTGGCAGGTGGACCGACGGACCGGAAGACGGGGGAACGGGGAAGCATGAGCGACGGAGCAGCGCCGGGCGGCGGCGGGGACGGATACGGCGTCAGCGTGGCCGGTCTGAGCGGCGTCACGGACCAACTGAACAAGACTGCGACGGACATCGCCGCGGCCAAGACCGCCTACGCGGGCTCGGTCTGCTACGCGGCCACCGCCTTCGGCGAGTTCGGCATGGACAGCGCGTGGTCCTCCTTCGACAGCGCCTGGTCGAAGGAGATCACCGTCACCCAGCGCGCGCTGGACGAGCTGTCCCAGAAGATGTCGACCACCACGGCCAACTACCGCAACGCGGAGAAGGCCATCACGGCCTCGCTGGTGCCGGCGGGCGGCGGCCGGTGAGCAAGGTCAAGGATCTGGAGAAGGCGCGGCACACCATCGAGAAGGTGAACTTCATGTTCGCCAACCTCCACCTGCTGGAGGGGATCGACCAGGCGCTGGCCGTGCCGGAGCCGGTCGGCGACGTGAGCGCCGTGCAGGCCCGCGCCAAGGACTACGGACAGGCGGCCGCCTCCTTCGGCCAGGCCTCGCAGGACCTCTCCGGGATCGCCACCAACCAGCTGCCCGCGGTCTGGAGCGGCTCGGTGGCCGAGCACGCGACGCAGGCGATCCACGCGATGTCGGAGGAGACCACCACCTCCCAGCAGACCCTCGCCCAGGCCGCCGTCCTGCTGGACACCTGGGCGAGCGAGCTGGACTGGGCGAAGAAGACCGACACCCAGGGCCGCGAACAGCTGCGGTCCGCCGGGGAGCGGGCCCGCCAGGACCCGGGCGGCTTCGACCAGGACGCGATGGCGACCGCGCTGGCCGGCGTCGACGCCCGGCTCGCGGCGGCCCGGCGGGTGGAGAGCACCGGCACCAGCACCGCCAGCAAGCTGAACCAGCTGGCTTCCGCGGCGCGCGCCTCGCGCGCCGGGATGGGCTCGATCGACCCGCTGGCCGCGGTGGTCCTGGCCACTGAGAAGAACCCCGGCGCGGGCGAGGACGGCGGCTACATCCTCACACCCAACCAGCTCGACCGGGCCAACCAGACCCTCGGTGTGATGACCGGCGCCGACCAGGCGGCGTTCCGCGCGCTGCTGTCCGGCGCGAAGTCCCCCGAGGAGGCGGCCTACCTCTGGAAGGCGCTGGCGGCCGGGCACTCGGTGTCCGACATCCAGCGGTTCGACGCCCAGATCCACCCGCACGGCGACGACCCGGCCTGGCTCGCCAAGCACCTCGTGCCGGCCACCAGCACCGGCGACACCGGCCGGGAGTCCTCGGACAACCTCGACGTCACCTACGGCGGCCAGAACGTCAACATCGACGGCTACGGCCTCTATTCGCAGCGCAACGTCAGCGACTGCGTGGCGGCCTCCACCGTGATCGCCCAGGCCAAGCTGGACCCGCTGATGATGTTCCAGCTGACCACCGGCGGCACCCCGGACGCCCCCGGCGCCGACTCCCCGGAGAACTTCGAGAAGCGGCTGCAGGACACGTACCTCAACGAGTACAAGGACGGCCAGCGGGTCGACGGGAACAAGAAGGTCTACCCGCAGGTGGACAGCGGGCTCGGGCCGAAGGCCCAGACCTACCTGGCCGACAAGGACCTCGGCAAGGCCACCGGCGCCGACTACGAGCACGTCGAGCTGGAGAGCGACGAGGACCGGCGGGCGGCGCTGGCGCGGATCGAGAAGTCCGTCGACGAGGGCCTGCCCGTCCCGATCACCGTGCGGAACGACGACTCGGGTCACCAGATGATGATCATCGGGCGGGACGGTGACAAGCTGCAGGTCTACAACCCCTGGGGCTTCACCTCCTGGGTGACCGAGGAGCAGTTCGTCAACAGCCAGCTCGGCGGACTGACCCCCGGTGAACACCCCCTCAACAAGTCGACCGCGCTGGAGCTGCCGAAATGACGAACGTCCGCCCCGACGCCGAACTGGCGGACCTCGACGTCGCCGCCGCCATCACCCGTGGCCTGCTGCTCACCGGCGGCCCGCGCCAGGCCCTGTTCACCGAGGCCGCCATCGCGGCCGCCCACCGCGCCGAGGCGGCGGGCATCGGCGCGTACCCGCTGGGGTTCCTGGCCCAGCACGTCCGCGCCGGCGGCTTCGCGGCGGCCCTCGCGCTGCCCGAGCCGGTCATCGGCGAGCCGGGCCGGACCGTCGTCCGCGAGTGGCTGCAGGCCGCCGCCGCGAGCGGCGCCGACCTCGGGCGCGAGCACCTGTTCGCGCGCTGGCTGGCGGAGGTCGCGGCGCTGATCGAGCTGCGGCGCAACGCCCGGGAGGCGGACGCCCGGTGACCGCCCGATCCCCGCGCCGCCCGCTCGCCCTCGCGGCCGCCGCCCTGCTGGCCCTGGCGCCGGTGGCCGGCTGTTCGTCCTCCGGCGGGCCGTCGTCGGACGACCGGCCGGACACCGTCCTCGCCCTGCCCGCCGACCTGGAGGCCGAGGCCGTGGCCGGCGGCAAGCCGGCCTTCGAACCGGCCGACGTCCACCTGGCCGTCGGCCGCTCGGTCGGCGTCAGCCTGACCTCCGCCCCGCTGCCGCACGGCTGGCAGCTGACCGGCGAGGGCGACCGGGCCGTCCTGCACCGGGACGCGGACGCCAAGTTGAGCAGCTGCCCGCCCGACTCCGCGGGCTGCGGCCACACCGTCCGCCAGACCTGGACCGCGACCGCCGCCGGCAGCACCACGCTCACCTGGCACTACGTCGACCGCGCCACCTGCCGCGAGCCGGGCGACGCCGCCTCCTGCAAGGTGCTGGCGGTCAAGGACGTCCGGGTCACCGTCGGCTGACCGCCGCCGGGGCCCGGGGAGGCCGGCCGGGCCGCCGAGGCCGGGGCGAGTCGGGAGCAACGGCGCTCATGGGGTGGGAAGTCGGCCGGGCCGACTTCCCACCCCGGCGGCGAAGCCCGGACCCGGCAGTCGGGGTCAGGCGCCCCAGGTCCGGCTGCAGAGCACCAGCCGGTAGCCGTCCGGGTCGGCGACGGTCACGCCGTACTCGTCCCAGTACGGGTTGTGCGCGGCGACCCGGGTGCCGCCGGCGGCCTCCAGCCTGGCCACGGCGGCCTCGTCGACCGGCGCGCCCAGGTAGACGACGAAGAGGTCGTCCACGGTCGGCGTCGGCTCCAGCGGGTGCTCCGGGTCGCGGGTGAGCTCGAAGTGCCAGCCGCCGCCGGCCGGGCCGACCATGATCAGGTCGTGCTCGCCGGACACCCGCTCGGTGGTGCGCCAGAGGACGTCGAGCCCCAGGCCGTCGACGTAGAACCGCTCGGCGGCGGCGAGGTCCCGGGAGGGGCGGGCGACCCGCACCCGCATCGTCGAATCGATCATCCGGCGAGCCTATCCGGGCACCTGACATCTCCTCAGCCCGGGGGCCGGGGCGCCCGCCTCAGAGCCGCCGCAGCCGCTCCTCGTCCGGCGTCCGGGGGCAGGTGATACAGGCGGAGTCCGGCCGGATCGCGTAGTAGAGGCAGCAGCCGAGCCGGGTGCGGGTCGGGTGGCCGCGCCCGTCCTCGCCGCGCAGGAGGCGGAAGTCGGCGGCGCCGAGCAGCGGCTGGGTGCCGCCGGGCAGCACCTCCCCGGCGGCCGCGACGGCGGCGGACTCCTCGCCGAGCATCCGGCCGAGGTACCAGACGGCGGAGGCCAGATCGTCCGTCACCATGCCCCACAGGGCGCGGGTGCCGCGTCGGGTGGCGCCCGCGAAGGCGGTGAGCAGCGGCTCGACGTGGGTGACGACGGAGGCGCGCAGTTCGGCGCGCAGTTCGTCGTCGCCCGGGAGCGTGCTGTGGGCGCGTGGACGGAGTGCGAAGTCACCCGTGGGGGCGTGCATCCAGAGGTCCGCGCCGTCGATGACGGGGACCCGGCGGGCGAGGTGCCAGGGGCCGGCGATCAGGACGCAGACCGACCAGAGGTAGTGGTGCAGCAGCCGGGAGGCGGTGACGTGGGGGCGCGGGGCCTTGCCGTGCTCGGCGGCGATCCGGGCCTCCTCACCGGCCAGCGCGTCGGCCAGCGCGGTCGGATCCGCCGCCAGTTCGACGGCGGAGTACCAGCCCTGAGCACGGGTGGGTGCGGCCTCGCCCGCGCCGAGCACGTCGACCCGCAGGGCCGGGGCGAGGTCCAGCAGCCGCCGGTAGTCCGCATAGAGAGGACAAGGGGCGCATGGGGCGGCGGGCACGGGTGTGGCCCCCAAGATCATCGGCACTCCCCGAGATCGGCTAAGGTGAGCCTCACCTTATACGCGATGCGCACGCCACGGGGGCCGAACTCGGCCTGGTCCGCACCAAGTCGCCAGGACTTGACGAGATAAGGATTGCCTAACCTAAGATCTCGCCCTGTGCTGAGAACCGACCCGCCGGCCGCCACGGCCCCGGTGGTCCCCCGACACCCGACGCCACGGCGGCCGCTCCTGCTGGCCGCCGGCGTCTGCGCGCTCGTGCTGTGCGCCGCGCTGAGCCTCGCTCTCGGCTCCCGCTCCATCCCGCTCTCCACCGTGATCGACGCTCTGACCGGCGCCGGGCACGGCGGCGACGCCGACGTGGTGACGGGCCTTCGGGTCCCCCGGACGGTCATCGGGCTGGCGGTCGGGGCGGCGCTCGGCGCCGCCGGCGCGGTCGCCCAGGGCGTCACCCGCAACCCGCTCGCCTCACCCGTCACGCTGGGGATCAACGCGGGCGCGGGCTTCGCCGTGGTCGCCGCGATCTACGCCCTCGGCCTCACCCGGCCGGTCGAGTACCTCTGGTTCGCCTTCGCCGGCGCGGCCGTCGCCGCGGTGGCCGCCTACGCGATGTCCCGCCGGGGCGGCGACCTCGACCCCGTCCGGCTGGCCCTCGGCGGCACCGTGCTCACCGTGGTGCTCACCTCCTGGACCTCGGCACTGATGCTGGCCAGTCACCGCACGCTGGACGAGGCGCGGTTCTGGCTGGCCGGCTCCATCGCCGGGCGCCACCTGGACACCCTGACGCCCCTGCTGCCGTTCCTGGCGCTCGGGCTGGTCGGCGCGTTCGCCGTGGCGCCCTCGCTCAACGCGCTCGCCCTCGGCGACGAGAGCGCCCAGGCGCTCGGCGTGCCGGTGGCCCGGATCCGGGTGCTCGGCGGTCTGACCGTCGTCCTGCTGGCCGGCAGCGCCGTCGCCGTCGCCGGACCGATCGCCTTCGTCGGGCTGGCGGCGCCGCACCTGGTCCGGCCGCTGCTCGGAAACGACCACCGCTGGCTGCTGCCGGGCTGCCTGATCACCGGTCCGCTGCTGCTGCTCGCGGCCGACGTGCTGGGCCGGCTGGTGGCCCGGCCGTCCGAGATCGAGGTCGGCATCGTGACGGCCTTCCTCGGCGCGCCGCTGCTCGCGGTGCTGGCCCGGAAGGTGGCCCGATGAGCGTCCTGACCCCGGCGGTGCCCGCCACCGCCGTCAGCACGGCGGCCCGGCGCCGGGCCCGCACCGCCGCCTGGTCGCTGCTCGCCGCCGCCCTGCTGGTCCTGCTGACCGGGATCGCGCTCGGCACCGGCCAGGTCGAGATGTCGGTCTGGGAGGCGCTGCGCGCCCTGGTCGGGCTCGGCGACGCCGGGAACGTGCTGGTGGTGCAGGAGTTCCGGGCACCCCGGGTGGTCTCCGCCCTGATCGCGGGCGCCGCGCTGGCGGTGGCCGGCTCGATGCTGCAACGGCTCTTCCGCAACCCCCTGGCCTCCCCCGACACCATCGGCGTCACCGGCGGCGCGTCGTTCGGCGCGGTGCTGATGCTCGCCACCGGCGCCTCGCAGGAGCTGATCCCGCTCGCCGCGCTCGGCGGCGGGCTGCTCGCCGCCCTGCTGCTCGGCGGTTTCGCCTGGCGGTCGCGGATGGCCGTCACCCGGCTGGTGCTGGTCGGCCTGGCGGTCCAGCAGGGCCTGGCCGCGGCGGTGAACCTGATGATCGTCCGGTTCCCCGCCGAGCTGGCCTCCTCGGCGATGCAGTGGACCACCGGCTCGCTCTACGGACGGGACTGGACCGAGGTGTGGATCGGCGGCACCGCCATCGCGCTCACCGTCGTCGCCGTGGTGCTCAGCCAGCGCCGGGTCGCCGTGCTCGACCTCGGCGACGACTCGGCCGGCGGCCTCGGCCTGAACCCGAACCGCGACCGGCTCGTCCTGCTGCTGCTCTCCATCGCGCTGGCCTCGCTGGCCGCCGCGCTCACCGGACCGGTCGCCTTCGTGGCACTCGCCGTCCCGCACCTGGTCCGCCTGCTGGCCGGGCCGCCCACCCTCGGCACGCTCGGCCTCACCGCGCTCGCCGGCGCCGTGCTGCTGCTCTCCGCCGACCTCCTGGTGCTCCATGTGATCCCCGTCCACGGCCTGCCGGTCGGTGCCGTCACCGCCACCCTCGGCGCGCCCTGGCTCCTGGCGCTGATGATCCGCCAGGGCCGGCTTCCCCAGAGGAGCGACCGATGACCCCCGACCTGGCGACCCCCTCCACGGCCCCCGACCCGGCGGGCAACCGCCTCGCCGCCCACGGCCTGCACCTGCGCTACGGCAACCGGGTGATCGTCGACGGCCTCGACCTGGAGCTGCCCGGCGGCGCCGTCACCGCGATCGTGGGCCCGAACGCCTGCGGCAAGTCGACCCTGCTGCGCGGCCTGGTCCGGCTGCTCGGCCCGGCCGCCGGCACGGTCACCCTGGACGGCTCGGACATCCACCGGATGTCCGCCCGGGCGCTCGCCAAGCGGATGGGCCTGCTCCCGCAGCAGCCCGTCACCCCCGAGGCGATCACCGTCGAGGCGCTGGTCCGGCTCGGCCGCTTCCCGCACCAGCGGCTGCTCACCCCCTGGTCCAAGGCCGACCAGGCCGCCGTCGAGGACGCGCTGGCCCGCACCGGCACCACCGACCTGCGTGACCAGCAGGTGGACCGGCTCTCCGGCGGCCAGCGCCAGCGCGCCTGGATCGCGCTCGCGCTCGCCCAGGACACCGACCTGCTGCTGCTCGACGAGCCCACCACCTTCCTCGACCTCCGGCACCAGCTGGACGTCCTCGACCTGGTCGCCGACCTGCACGCCGAGGCCGGCCGCACCGTCGTCATGGTGCTGCACGACCTCGGGCAGGCCGCCCGCTACGCGGACCACCTGGTGGTCCTCAAGGACGGCCGGCTGGCCGCCGCCGGACCGCCCGCCGAGGTGCTGACCGCCGACCTGGTGGAGGCCGTCTTCCAGGTGCCGTGCCAGGTCGTGCCCGACCCGGAGACCGGCACCCCGCTGGTCGTCCCGCGAGCCCGGACCGGGCGGGCCGCCGCCCGCTGCTGACCCGCCCGACCACCCCGCGGCCGGCCCCGCTCACCCGTGGGCCGCGCCGCCCCCGCCCTGCCCCGCCGTCCGCTGCCCGCAGCCGTCCGGCACCCCCGCCCCCGCACCAGAGACAAGGACCCGTCATGACCCGCTCCGCCCGCGCCCGCAGACTCCCCGCCGCGCTCCTCGCCGCCGCGCTCTCCACCACGCTGCTCGCCGCCTGCGGCAGCACCGGCGGCGACAGCGCCGAGCCCGCCGGGGACGCCGCCTCCGCCCCCGCCGCGGCGGGCTTCCCGCGCAGCGTCACGCACGCCGCCGGGACGGCCGAGATCAAGGCCCGGCCCAAGCGCGTCGTGGTGCTGGACAGCGGCGAGCTGGACGACGTCACCCTGCTCGGCATCACCCCGGTCGGCGCGGTGTCCCCGCACATGAAGACCGAGGGCGGTTTCCCGAACTACCTCAAGGACAAGATCAAGGACACCAAGGACGTCGGCCCGATGGCCGAGCCGAACCTGGAGCTGATCGCCTCCCTCAAGCCCGACCTGATCCTCTCCTCGAAGGTCCGGCACGCCAAGGTCTACGACAAGCTCAACGCCATCGCGCCGACCGTGCTCGCCGAGACCACCGGCTTCCCCTGGAAGGAGAACCTCGCCCTCTACGCCCAGGCCCTCGGCAAGGAGGCCGAGGCCAAGAAGGCGCTGACCGACTACGAGGCCCGCGCGGCCAGGCTCGGCGAGGCGATCAAGGCCAAGAACGGCGGCACCGAGCCGACCGCCTCGGTGGTCCGCTTCGTGGCAGGCCCGACCCGCCTCTACGCCAAGGCCTCCTACAGCGGCGTGGTGCTGAAGGACGTCGGCCTCAGCCGCCCGGCCGCCCAGGACGTGGACCAGAACATCATCGAGGTGAGCGCCGAGCAGATCAACCAGGCCGACGCCGACCTGGTCTTCGTCACCGTCGCCGACGACCCGACCAAGACCAAGCAGAGCGAGGTCCAGGGCACGCCGGTCTGGCAGGGCCTGAACGCCGTCAAGAACGCCAAGGTGTTCAACGTGCCGGACGAGACCTGGATGTCCGGCATCGGCGTCCAGGCCGCCGAGGCCATGCTCGGCGACATCGCCAAGGCCGCCGGCGTCGACGCGCCCAAGTAGCCGCCCGCCCCGGGTGCGCGGGGCGGAGGCCCACCGCCCCGCCCCGCCCCGCCCCGCGCCCCGCGTGGCCGCCCGCCCGGCCGCCCGCCCGCCCGGCCGCCCGGCCCCAGCCCTCGCCCCTCGCCCTCGTCACGGAGAGACCCGACATGCGGCTCTACCTGCTCGCCCTCAACCCCACCGACTCGGTCACCCAGGGCTTCCTCCCGGCCGCCGCACGGCTCGGCCTCGACGTCACGGTGCTCACCGACCACGCCGAGCCGCACCGGAACGCCTACGCCGCGCTGGTGCCCGCGCCGGAGGTGGTGGAGTGCGACGTCCGGGACTTCCGCGAGGTGATCGGGCTGATCTCCCGGCGGGAGGCCCCCGACGCGGTGTTCAGCAACAGCGACCACCTGCAGACCCAGACCGCCCTGGCCGCCGAGTACTTCGGGCTGCCGGCCAAGGACTGGAAGGCGGCCCTGCGGGCCAAGAACAAGGGCGAGCTGCGCCGCCACCTGACCGCCGCCGGCCTGGACGCCGTCCGCTCCTTCGAGCTCGACCCCGGCCAGGACCCCTCCGCGCTGCGGGAGTTCGACGTCCCCTTCCCGGCCGTGGTGAAACCGCGCGAGGGCGTCGCCAGCGAGGACGTCTCACTGGTCGGCGACCGCGCGGAGCTGGAGCTGCGCTGCGCCGAGATCCAGCGCCGGCGGCCCGGCGCGGCGCTGGTCGTCGAGGAGTTCCTGGACGGGCAGTTGTGCACCCTGGAGACGCTCGGCGACGGGAAGCGGCGGCACGTCCTCGGCGGGCTGCGGACCAGACTCTCCGCTCCCCCGCACTTCATCGAGGAGATGCTGGAGTTCGTCCCCGACCACCCGCGGCCGGTGGTCGAGCAGATCCTCGCGCAGCTGGACGCCGTCGGCGTCGGACTCGGCGCCTGCCACACCGAGTTCGTCGTGCAGCCGGACGGCCGGGCGCGCATCATCGAGGTCAACTACCGTGCCATCGGCGACCAGTGCGACCTGATGCTCGCCGAGATCCTCGACATCCCGCTGTTCGAGCACATCCTCGCCGCGCACCTCGGCCGTGAGCTGCCCGAAGGCCTCACGGAGCACTGCGCGGCCACCACGAAGCGGGCCCGCAACGAGGCGGTCTGCGCGGACCGGGCCGGCACCCTCACCGCCGCGCCCGGCCCGCACCACGAGGAGCGCGACGGCGTCCGGCTCAGCTACCAGCCGGTCCGCCCGCTCGGTGAGCGCCACGAGCTCCACCACACCAACCGGGACTACCTCGGCGTGATCTGGGCCGTCGGCACCGACCAGCAGGCCGTGGACGCCGCCGTCGCCCGCTTCGTCGCGGCCAACCGCTGGGAGATCACCCCGTGAGCGCCGCCACCCGCCCCGCCCCGCCGCGCGACGCCGGGCCCGGCACCCCCACCGCCGCCGAGCAGTTGGCGCTGCGGGTACTCTCCGCGCTGCTGCGCGAGGACGTGCTCGGACTGCGGACCCGCAGCACCCCGCAGGACCGCGCGGACGGCCGCTGGCTGCTGCTGGCCCCGGCCGGCCTCGCCCTGCCGGTGGTCGCCGAAGGCTTCCAGAGCGAGTACGCGGCCCGGCTCCCGCTGCTGGAGCTGGACGGCGCCCCGCTGACCGGGCTGGAGGCCGTCCTGACGGCCCTGACCGGCCTCGCCGAGGCGGCGGACCGGCCCGGCTGGGCGGCGTTCACCGAGGAGTGCCGGCAGACCCTCGCCACCATGGAGCTGCACGAGCGCACCCGGGCCGAGGTGCACACCGCCCTCACCGACCTCTACGGCGCGGACCCGGCCCGCTGGAGCGGCCCCGCCGCCGCCCTGGGGCACGACGCCCTGGCCGCCCACCTCGACCACCCGGTCTACCCCACCGCCCGCGGCCGCTCCGGTCTCACCGAGCCCCAGCTGCGCGCCTACGCACCGGAGTTCCACCCGGTCTTCGAACTGCGCTGGCTCGCCGTCCCGGCCGGTGCCCTCACCGTGCACGGCGACCGGCCGCTGCCCAGCTGGTGGCCCACCCCGAGCTGGCTCGGCCTCGACCTGGCGGGCGGTGACGACGCCTGGACCACCCTGCCCGTGCACCCGCTCACGGTGGGCGGGCCGCTCGCCGAGGCACTGCGGGCAGCCGGCCTCGACGGCCGCGCGGTCCTCGCCGACCGGCCCTACCTGACCGTCGTGCCCACCCTCTCCATGCGCACCGTGGCCGTCGCCGACGACCCCGGCCACCACCTCAAACTCCCGCTCGCCACCGCCACCCTGGGCCGGCTCAACCGCCGCACCATCAAGCCGGGGACGCTGGTCGACGGCGCCGCCGGGCAGCGGCTGATCGAGGCCGTGCTGGCTCGCGAACCCCGCTTCGCCGAGCGGATCCTGCACGCCGACGAGCAGAGCTGGGCCCACGCCGGCCACGAACTGCTCGCCGTCCTGCTCCGCCGCTACCCCGCCGACGCCGGCCTGGACCGCGCCGTGACCGTCCCGCTGGCCGCCCTGCTGGCCCCCGCCCCCGGCGGACGCCTGGTGATCGACCACCTGGCCGACCGCTTCCACGGCGGCGACCCGGTCGCCCTCTACGACGCCCTGCTGGACCTGCTGCTCGACTGGCAGGCCACGCTCTTCGGCTACGGCATCGCGCTGGAGTCCCACCAGCAGAACACCTCGGTGGTGTTCGACGAGGACGGCGGCCTGCGGCTGCTCTACAAGGACGACGACGGGCCGCGGATCCACACCGGACGGCTCGCCGCCACGCTGGGCGAACACGCCCCCGGCCCGGCGGAGTTCGACGACGCCCGGATCTTCGGCGACGGCGACCGGCCGCTGACCGACCTCTTCGCCACCATCACCGGCCACCTCTGCACCGGCTCCCTGGCGTTCGGCCTCGCCGCCCACGGCCGCGCCGAACTGGGCGACCTGCTCGCCCTGTTGCGCGGACGGCTGGCGGAGGCCACCGAACGGATCGGGGCGGCCGGCGCACCGCTGCGCGCCGCCCTGCTGGACGCCGAGCGACTGCCGGTCAAGGCGATGGTGACCGCCGGGACCCTGCTCACCAAGCAGCGCTCGGGCGCCGCAGACGTCAACAAGCACTACACCGACGGGCCCAACTACCTCCGTCCGGACGCCGTCGCGGCAGCACCGGCGGGCGGCGCCGGGGCCACCCGATGAGCGTCGACACCCTGCCACAGCACCCCGGCAGCACCGCCCGCCCCGAGGGGCTCGGCCGGCGCCAGGTGCACGCGGTGGCCGCCTGCTACTTCGTCGCCTCCTTCGCCGCCCTCGGCCTGCCGCCCTACCTGACGGCCATCCTCCCGGCCCTCGGCGACCCGCAGGGCCGCTGGGCGGGCGTGCTCTACATCGTTCCGACCGTGTTCAGCGCCCTCGGCGCCCCGCTCTGGGGCCGGCTCGCCGACCGGTTCGGCCGCAAACGGCTGCTGCTCCGCGCCCAACTCGGCCTCACCGTCTCGTTCCTGCTGGCCGGAGCCGCCGACAGCCTGCCCGCGTTCACGCTCGCGCTCGTCCTCCAGGGCTTCCTCGGCGGCACCTTCGCCGCCACCAACGGCTACCTGGCGGCCGCCCTGGACGGCTCGAAGCTCTCCCTCGCGCTGACCCTGATGCAGGGCAGCGCCCGGGCCGCGCTGGTCGCCGCGCCGATCCTGGTCGGCGCGCTCTCCCCGTGGATCGACCCGCACCGGCAGTACCTGCTGATGGCCGTCCTGCCGCTGACCGCGGCCCTGTTCCTGTCGCTCCTGCCGGAGCCCGACCCGGCCGCCCGGGGCGGCGGCCCGGCCACCGACACCGGCAGCGGCCCCGGCAGCGACCGGGCCCCCACCGCCGCGGCCGCCCGACCCGCCCCGATCGGCCTGCTCTACACCTTCGAGTTCGTGTTCGTCTTCGCCACCGTCATCTCGTTCCCCTATCTGATATCCCTGGCGCAGGAGCGGCTGCCCGGGGTCTCGGGCACGACGACCGGCATCCTGTTCGCCCTGCCGCACCTGTGCTACCTGGCGTTCGCCGCCCGTACGCACACCGCCTTCCTCGCCCGCCCGCACGCCGGCATCGCGCTGGGCTTCGGCTTCGTCGCGCTCGGCCTCGCCGGGCACGCCGCCGCGCACTCGCTGGTGGCGTTCGTCGCCGTCCGGCTGCTGCTCGGGGCCGGGCTCACCCTCGGCCTGGTCTGCCTCTCCGTGCTGGCCGCCGAGGCCGCCCGCGGCCGGGCACCGGGGCGGATGTTCGGCACCCTCGAATTCGTCTCCAAGGGCGGCGCGGTGGCCGCCGGCGCCGTCGCCGCGCTGGCCAACGGCCGCTTCGGCGCCGCCGCCCCCGTGCTGGTCGGCACCGCCGCCGCACTGCTGGCCGCCACCGCGGCCGCCACACTCGTCTTCCCGACCCGCATCCGCTGGAGTAGTCGCCGATGACACACGACCTGACCGACCACGAACTGCCCACCCCCGACGACGCGGTCGCCCACACCCTGCTCAACTGCCTGCTGCGGGAGGTCTCGGGACCGGAACACCAGACCGCGGTCACCGACGGTCGGCTGCTGCTGCGCCTGCCCCGCCGGGGCGTCCTGCTCCGGGTCGCGCTGCGCCGCACCTCGCTGCTCGGCGCGCACCGCTTCACCGGTCCGGTCGAGGAGGAACGGGCCGCGGGCTGGGTCCCGTTGGCCTGGCGGGAGCTCGCCGGACACGTCCAGGACGAGCTGGAGCTGCGCACCGGCACGGTGAACGAGGAGTTCCTCGACCAGCTGACGTCCAGTCACGCGGGCGTGCGCGCCGGGCTGGAGAACCGGCCGGCCCCCGGCCCGGACCGCTACCTGGAGTCCGAGCAGGCCCTGCTGTTCGGCCACCGCTTCCACCCCGCGCCCAAGTCCCGCTCGGCCGAGCGCGGCGACTGGCGCGCCTACGCCCCCGAGTCGCGCGCCGCGTTCCGGCTGCGGCACCTCGCCGTGCGGCGGGAGCTGATCGCGGAGTCCTCGCTGGACGCCTCGGCGACGGCGCTGCTGGACGGCCTGGGCCGGGCCCCGGTCGGCTACCGGCTGCTGCCCGTCCACCCCTGGCAGTACGAACTCCTCGCCGACCACCCGCTGCTGCGCGGCGCCCTGGAGCGCGGGGAGGTCGTGGACCTCGGGCCCGGCGGTGAGCCCTTCGCCGCGACCGCCTCGGTGCGCACGCTGCACGGCGCGGGCGCGTTCCTGAAGTTCAGCCTCAACGTGCGGATCACCAACTGCCTGCGCAAGAACGCGGCGTACGAGCTGACCGGCGCCGTCGCGCTGACCCGGCTGCTGGCCCCCGCGCTGGGCGACCTCGCCGAGCGGTACCCGAACGCCGCGATGCTGCGCGAACCGGCCTTCCGCACGCTGGCCCTGCCGGGCGCGGACGGCCTCCCCGACCGGTCCCTGTACGAGGGCTTCGGCCTGATCGTCCGCGAGGGCTTCGCCGGGGTGCTGCGGCCCGGCGTCACCCCGCTGCTGGCCGCCGCCGTCGCCGACGAGCACCCGACCAGCTCCGCGCACATCTCGCGGCTGCTCGGCGAGGACGCCGACGCCGACGAGGCGCTCGCCTGGTGGACGGACTACCTGCGGCTGCTCGTCCCGCCGGTGCTCGCCGCCTACTTCGACCACGGCGTGGTGCTGGAACCGCACCTGCAGAACGTGCTGATCGGAGTCGACGCCGCCGGGCGGCCCGCCCAGGTGCTCTTCCGCGACCTGGAGGGCACCAAGCTCGTCCCCGACCGCAACGCCGCGCTGCTCGCCGCGCTGCCGCCGGAGGTGGCCGGCCCGATGGCCTACGACGCCGAGCGCGGCTGGGACCGGGTGGTCTACTGCCTGCTGGTCAACCACGTCGCCGAGCTGCTGGCCGCGCTCGCCGACCGCCACCCGGAGGCGGAGGGCGCCCTGTGGGAGGCCGTCCGGGACACCCTGCAGGAGTACGCCGACGCGCACGGCCGCCCGCCCCGGCTGCGTGCCCTGCTGGCCGGGGTGCCGCTGCCCGCCAAGGCGAACCTGCTCACCCGCTGGGAGCGCCGGCCCGACCGCGAGGCGGGCTACGTCCGGCTGCCCTCGCCGCTGGCCGGCTCCGTCCTGGCGGAGGCCGCGCGGCTGCGCCTGCCGGCCGCCCGCACGCCGGCCTGGAGCAGCCGGTGAGCCCCGCACGCCGCCCGACCGCCGACCGGGTGCGGCGCAGGCCCGCCCGCCGCCCGACCGACCGCCGTCGCCGTCCCCACCTGGAGTCACCGATGACCGACGCCGTCCGCCGGCACGTCGCCGCGCTCGCCCCGGAGGCGCTGCCCGCGTACGTCTACGACCTGGCGGCGCTGCGTGCGCACGCCGCCGCCGTCCGGGCCGCGCTGCCCGCCCGCGTCGAGCTGTACTACGCCGCCAAGGCCAACCCGGAGGCGCCCGTGCTGGCCGCGCTGCGGGCCGCCGTCGACGGCTACGAGGTCTCCAGCGGCGGCGAGCTGGCCCACGTGCGGCAGGCCGTCCCGGACGCGCCGCTGGCCTTCGGCGGACCGGGCAAGACGCCCGCCGAGATCGTGGCCGCCCTGGACGCCGGGGTGCACCGCTGGCACGTCGAGAGCGAGCAGGAGCTGTACCGGCTCGCCGCCGCCCTGACCGACCGGCCGGACGCCGCGGTGGACGTCCTGCTGCGGGTCAACCTGCCGGTGGGCGCGGGCGCGCTGGACACGGTGGCGCTCGCGATGGGCGGCCGCCCGACCCCGTTCGGGCTGGACCCGGACCGCGCCGAGGCCTGCGCCCGGCTGCTGACCGACCCGGCCGGGCCCTTCGGCCCGCTGCTCCCCCGGCTGAGGCTGCGCGGCGTGCACGCCCACCTGGCGAGCGGGCTGGCGGCGGCGGAGCAGCTCGCCGTCGCCGGGCAGATCGTCGAGTGGTCGGCCCGCACGGCCCGGCGGCACGGGTTCGCGCTGGCGGAGGTCAACGTGGGCGGCGGCATGGCCGTCGACTACGCGGACCCCCGGGCCCGCTTCGACTGGACGGCCTTCGGCGAGGGCCTGGCGAAGCTGCTGGAGGGCCACCCGGGGCCGACCCTGCGGATCGAGCCGGGCCGCGCGCTGACCGCGTACTGCGGCTGGTACGCCACCGAGGTGCTGGACGTGAAGCAGAGCCACGGCGAGGACTTCGCGGTGGTCCGCGGCGGCACCCACCACCTGCGCACCCCGGCCACCCGGGGGCACGACCAGCCGTTCGCCGTGCTGCCGGTCGACGCCTGGCCGCACCCGTGGCCGCGCCCGGCCGTCACCACCGGCCGGGCCACCCTGGCCGGGCAGCTCTGCACCCCGAAGGACGTCCTCGCGCACGCCGCCCCGGCGGCGCGGGGCCTGCGGACCGCGGACCGGGTGCTCTTCGCGATGGCCGGCGCCTACGCGTGGAACATCTCGCACCACGAGTTCCTGATGCACCCCCGCCCGGGCTTCCACTACCTGGGCGAGGACGGCTGACGGCGCCGGGCGGCGGGACGGGAGCGCGTCCCCCGGCCCGCCGCCCACCGCCCGCGACGGGCGCTTCGGGGGCTGGCGCAGGTCAACACCGCACTGACGTGCGAAAGTGGTAGCCAGCGAAGGGAGCGCGCAACGTGCTGATGGACAGGGTGGCGGAGATTCTCGCCGAGGCGTGCGCCGAGGTGGTGGAGCCGCGGTTCCGCGCGCTGGCAGCCGGCGAGGTCATGGAGAAGGCCCCCGGCGAGGTCGTGACGATCGCCGACCGCGAGGCCGAGGTGATCATCGAACGGCGGCTGCGCGAGCTGCTGCCCGTCCCGGTGGTCGGCGAGGAGGCCGTGTCCGCCGATCCGTCGCTCGCGCTGGCCCTGCACACGGAGCCCGCCGCCTGGCTGGTCGACCCGGTCGACGGCACCTCGAACTTCATCGCCGGCCGCCCCGACTACGCCGTGATGGCCTCGCTGGTCCGGTCCGGGCAGACCGTCGCCTCCTGGATCTGGCAGCCGGCCACCGCCACCTGCTACACCGCCGAGCTCGGCTCCGGCGCCTGGTGCAACGGCGAGCGGCTGACCAGGCCCCTTGCGGCCGGCCCGCCGACCGAGTGGCGCGGCTCGCTGAAGAGCCGTTTCCTGGAGCCGGAGCTGCGCCGGACGCTGGAGGCGAACGCCGCGGCCGGCTTCGGCGAGATCACCCCGGGCCGCAACGCCGCCGGGATCGAGTACCCGGACCTCGTCGACGGCGCGCTGGACTTCATCCTCTACTGGCGCACCCTGCCGTGGGACCACGCGCCCGGTTCGCTGCTGGTCACCGAGGCCGGCGGGGTCTCCGCCCGGCTCGACGGCAAGCCCTACCGGCCGGAGGCCCCGGGCGGCGAGGAGGGCCTGCTGGTCGCCGCCGACCCGGAGTGCTGGGAGCGTGCCCGCGCCGTCCTGTTCGGCCGGTAGGGGCCAGGAGCTGGCCGGGCCTCCGGGCCGCACGACCGCCGGGCCGCACCGCCGGCCCGGCCGGCACCGGCTACCAGAGCACCGGGAGCCGCTCCGGCAGGCGCTTGATGAACCCGGGCCGCCACGCCAGCTGCTCGACCGGCAGGGCCAGCCGCAGGCCCGGCAGGCGCTCGACCAGCGCCGTGATCGCGATCTCGGCGTGCGTGCGGCCGAGTGCCGAGGCGGGGCAGAAGTGCCGGCCCGCGCCGAAGGCCAGGTGCGGGTTGTCGACCCGGTCGAAGTCGATCCGCTCCGGGTCCGGGAAGACGGCCGGGTCGTAGTTCGCCCCCTCGACCAGGACCAGCACCAGCTCCCCCGCCTTCACCAGCACCTCACCGACCCGGACGTCCGCCAGCGCGATCCGGGGCAGCGCGTCGCCGATCGACAGGTTGACCCGCAGCAGCTCGTCCACCGCCCGGCCGATCAGCGCGGGCTCCCGGCGCAGCCGCTCGGCCAGCTCGGGCTGCCGGGCCAGGTAGATGACGGCGTGCAACAGGAACGAGGAGGTGGAGACGGCGCCCGCGCCGAACAGCGAGAGCGCGACGGTGGCCAGCAGCTCGTCGTCGACCCGGTCCGCGGCGTCCGGCGAGCGCCGCAGTTCGGCGAACCGGCCCAGCAGGCCCTCGGTGGGCGCCGGCTGGGCCGCGAGCCGCTCCCGCACGTAGCCGAGGTCCTTGTACCAGTTGGGCGCGGAGCCCTCGAACGGCACCGGGCTGGTGAGGAAGGCGACGTCGATGCCCGCCATCAGCCGCCGCCAGTCCTCGGCGGGCAGGCCGAGCAGCCGGCAGTGCAGGGCGGCGGAGTAGGGCTCGGCGAAGCCGTCCCGCAGGTCGGCCGGGGCGCCCTGGCCGACCAGGGCGTCGATCAACCGGTGCGCCTCGGCCTGCAGCCAGCCGTCCAGCTCCTTGTCCGCGCGCGGCGAGAGGGTCTTCATGACGGCGTTGCGCAAGCCGGCGCCGTTGATCTTGCCCATGTTGTCGACCACCTCGGGCGGGATGGTCAGCGCGTACTGGCGGGGGACGCCGGGGTTGGCGGTGTCCTTGAGGCTGAAGCGCTCGTCCTCCAGCACCTGCTTGGCCAGCGGGTAGCTGCTGACCAGCCAGGCCGGGTCGCCGGTCATGGTGCGCACCGGGGCGACGGGCTGCTCGGCGCGCAGCCGGTTCGCCTCCTCGGGCAGGACGTCGCCCCGGCGGGAGAGCGGGAAGGTGAGGTCGGTCATGGGGGTACTCCCTGGGATCGGGCAGCGGGTACGGGGGCGGCCCCACGAGGGCGGGGCGGGTGTGCGGGCACCGGCCGGGGCACGGGCGCGCGGGCGGCCGGGCGGGGCGCGGCGCGGGTACGTGCGGGCGCGGCCGGGTCGGGCGCGGTCAGGTCGGGCGCGGTCAGGCCGCGCGGGTCCCGGCGACGGCGCCCGCGGCGGCCGTCGGCGCGGCCGGGCGGACCACCGCGTAGCCCTGGCCGGGCGCCGCCCGCAGACCCTCCGAGCGGCCGAACAGCACTGGGGTGAGCGGGAGTTGGAGGTGGTAGCAGCTCACCGAGGAGGGCACGCCGAGCAGCGCCGGAGTGTCCAGGAAGAACGGCAGCTCGGCGGCTATGTAGCGGATCCCGGCGGCCAGTTGGGGCTCGTTAGGCGCCAGCCCCTCGTCCAGCCGGGCGGCCAGGAAGCCGCGCGCCATCGCCTCGGCGGCCGCGCCGAAGTCCCGGTCGGCGCGGAGTGCGTCGAGGGCCTCCCGGTGCAACCGCCGGTAGACGGGGTGGCCGGCGAACTCGGAGAGCGCGTGCGCCCGGACGGCGTCGCGGTGGCCGGCCTCCTCGATGCCGCGGGCGATCCGGCGGGCGGTGGCCTTGATCTCCTTGGCGGCCCGCCGGTGCGCGTGTTCGGGGGTGTAACCGAAGGTCTCGTACTGCGTCCCGACATGCAGATCGGCATGGACGATGTCGATCCGCTCGAAGAACTCCAGCCCCCACCCGATGAGTTCGGCGATTCGGCGGTGACTGAAATAGCTGTTCCCGGGGCTGACACCGATGAGCAGGTGCTCACCGCGGCGCCAGATCTCGCGGCAGCGGTCGGAGAACGGAAGGGCCTCGTACCCGGTCGTATCGATGGGTGTGGCACGTTCACCCGGGAGGGTTTCGCGCATGCCTTGCCTCCGCTTCGCAGGAATGGTCACAGGACTGGCTTCAGGTGGTTCACGCGGTTTTACCGGGGATTCACAGAAGTGCATGACGGCAGCCGGAGTTCACCCGGAGTCGGGGGTGGGGTCACCGCATGCTGATGACGCGCGCCTGGTCAGGCGGCCTGCCCCGGGGAGTCGTGTGCTCTTGGTGGGGCGGCGACCACATGAAGTTACCGCCGCCGTTCGGGATCTCCGCAAGCCCTGCCGAGGGGTTGGCGGATTCTGATCACCAGGCGGCCTGAATCAGCCTGTACTCCTCCGGGAAGGTATGTCCACGGAGGCTTTCCGGGGGCGGCCGAATATCCCCCGGACAGCATGGCACGCCAGTGTGCATTCCTCCAACATCCGCCCCCGAAAAAGGCTTTGGCTTTGCCTCGGCAATTCGGCCGGACCCGGGGGCCGGCCGGCCGGACACCGCGGCCCACCGGTCGGACACGGCAGCCGGCCGGCCGCGGCGGTCAGCCGGCCGCGATGTCGCGCCCGGCCCGCACCACCCGGCCCAGTAGGACGCCGACCTCGGCGGCGGAGGTGTGCGGATTGAGCAGCGTCAGCTTCAGCCGGACCCGCCCGGGCCCCTCGCCCGGGAGTTCGGTCCGGCCGACGACGGCCCGGCCGGTGCGCAGCAGCTCCCGGCGCAGCTCGCCGTTGACCGCGTCCACGGTGGCCGGATCGGCGGCGCCGGCGCCCGGGCGGCCCGGCGGGAGGTAGCGGAACAGCACGGTGGTCAGGACGGGTTCGGCGTAGAGCTCCAGCGCCGGCTCCGCCCGGACGGCCTCGGCGGCGTCCAGCGCCAGCCGGTGGCAGGCGTCGACCAGCCGGCCGAGCCCGGCGCGGCCGAGGGTGCGCAGCGTGACGGCGATCTTGAAGGCGTCGGCCCGCCGGGTGGTGCGCAGCGAGCGGCCCAACAGGCTGGGGTAGCCGGCCTGTTCGTCGTCGGCCGGGTTGAGGTACTCGGCCCGGCGGGCGAGCGAGACATACGTCTCGGCGCGGCGGACCAGGAAGATCCCGGCGGCGGCGGGCTGCCAGCCGAGCTTGTGCCAGTCGAGCGAGACGGAGTCGGCGCGGGCGATGCCGTCGAGCAGCGGGGCGAGCCGGTCCGAGAGCAGCGCGCCGCCCCCGTACGCGGCGTCCACGTGCAGCCAGGCGCCGTAGCGGGCGGCGAGGTCGGCGGCGGCGTGCAGCGGGTCGATCGCACCGGTGTCGGTGGTGCCGGCGGTGGCCACCACGGCGATCGGGGTCTGTCCGGCCCAGCTCGCCCCGGCCAGGGCGCTCGCCAGCGCGTCCGGGTCCATCCGCTGGTCGCGGTCGACGGGGACGGGGACGACGGCGCGTTCGCCGAGGCCGAGCAGCGCCGCGGCGCGCTGGACGGAGAAGTGCGCGGCGCGGGAGGCGATGATCCGCGGCTCGACGCCGGCCGGGATCCCCTCCAGCTCGACGATGCCGTCGAGCTTCTGGTCGCGGGCCAGCATCAGGCCCATCAGGTTGGACTCGGTACCGCCGGAGGTGAGCACCCCGGCCGCGCCAGCCGGGTCGTAGCCGACCAGGGCGGCCAGCTCGGCGATCAGCGCCGTCTCCAGGGCCGTCGCGGCGGGGGCCTGGTCCCAGGAGTCCTGCGAGGGGTTCAGCGCGCTGACCGCGAGGTCGGCGGCGGCGGCGACGGCCAGCGGCGGGCAGTGCAGGTGGGCGGCGCAGGCCGGGTCGGCCGGGTCGGCGGCGCCGTGGGCGAGGAGTTCGGTGAGCCGGGCGAGCGCCTGCGGGCCGTGCGCGTCGGCCAGCTCCGCGCGGGCCAGCGCGGCGAGCTCCCCGGGTCGGCCGGCGGGCAGCGGACCGGCCCGGCGGGCGGCTCCGGCGGCCAGCGCGGCCAGCACCTCGGCGACCAGCGGGGCGAGCGCCGCGCCGCCGCCGGTGCCACCGGCCAGCGCGTCGGGGGCGGGGGCCGGGGCGGTTCCGGGCACCGCGGCGAGGCGGGCGGGCTCCCGGTCGGGGCGGCCGGGCTCGACCGGGGTCGTCACCGTACGGCCGCCGCGGCCGCCGCGATGGCGTCGGCCAGGCGGTCGAGCACGGCGGCGGCCTGCTCGTCGGTGATGGTGAGCGGCGGCAGCAGCCGCAGGACGGCGTCGTGCCGGCCGCCGAGTTCGACGATCAGGCCGCGGGCCAGGCAGGCCTCCCGGACCTTGACGGCGAGCGCGGGCGCGGCCGGGCGGGCCCCGCAGGCGTCCGGTTCGGCGGCCGGGTCGACGAGTTCGACGCCCAGCATCAGCCCCCGCCCGCGCACGTCGCCGATCACCGGGAGCTCACCGGCCAGCGCCCGCAGCCGCTCGACCATCCGGGCGCCGACCAGCTCGGCCCGCGCGGCCAGGCCGTTCGCGGCGACGTACCGCAGGGTGGCGGCGCCCGCCGCCATGGCGAGGGTGTTGCCGCGGAAGGTGCCGGTGTGCGCGCCCGGCCGCCAGCGGTCGTACTCCTCGCGGTAGACGACGACGGCGAGCGGCAGGCTGCCGCCGAGCGCCTTGGAGAGCACCATGGCGTCCGGGACGATCCCGCTGTGCTCGACCGCCCACATCGCACCGGTGCGGCCGACCCCGGTCTGCACCTCGTCGACGATCAGCGGGATGCCGCGCTCGGCGGTGATCCGGCGCATCGCGCGCAGCCAGCCGTCGGGGGCGGGGACGACGCCGCCCTCGCCCTGGACGGCCTCCAGGATCATCGCGGCGGGCCGGACCACCCCGCCCGAGGGGTCGTCCAGCAGCCGCTCGGCGTAGGTCGCGGCGAGCTCGGTGCCGGCCTCGCCGCCGACGCCGAACGGGCAGCGGTAGCCGTACGGGTAGGGCAGCCGGACCACCTCGCCGCCGCCCGGCAGGGGCTCCTTGACGGCGACGTTGCCGGTCAGCGCCAGGGCCCCGGCCGTCATGCCGTGGTAGGCGCCGGTGAAGGCGAGGGCGCCGGAGCGGCCGGTGGCGGTCTGCATCAGCTTGAGCGCCGCCTCGACGGCGTCCGTCCCCGCGGGCCCGCAGAAGTGCACCCGGGCCTGTCGGGCGAACTCCGGCGGCAGGCTCTCGAACAGGGCGGTGGTGAAGTCGTCCTTCTCGGCGGTGGCGAGGTCGAGCAGGTGCAGGGGCGCGCCGCTGTCCAGGGTGCGGCGGATCGCCTCCAGCACCACCGGGTGGTTGTGGCCGAGGGCGAGCGTGCCGGCTCCGGAGAGGCAGTCCAGGTAGCGGCGGCCGTCGGCGCCCTCGACCGTCATGCCGTGGGCGCGCACCGGGACGATCGGGAACGAGCGGGCGTAGGTGCGGGCGGCGGACTCGCGCACGCGCTGGCGGCGCAGGATGGCGTCGCCCGGGGCCTGGGCGGGGACGGCAGCGGGCCCGGTGGCGGGGACGGCGGCGAGCGTCAAGGCTGACTCCAAGAAGTTAGGTAAGCCTAACTTTACTTCCCTGGCCTGGCCGGACGGGCTCCGGGAGGCGAGAACCACCCGAGCGGGTGACGCGGGACCCGCCTCCCCAACGAGTGAACCGCCCGCCGGTTACGGCCCGCGCGCTACTCTCGCCCCCATGCCGCCCTCACCCTCCCCCGCCCCCGGCGCCCCCGACCCGGCCGGGCGCGACGCCGAGCACTCCGCCGAACTGGCCCGCACCCGCGCGTTCTTCGCCTCCCGCGCGGCCGGCTGGGACGCCAAGTTCCCCAACGACGGCCCGCGGTACGACGCTGCCGTCGCCACCCTCGGCCTGCGTCCGGGCGGTCGCGTCCTGGACGCCGGCTGCGGCACCGGCCGCGCCCTGCCCCTGCTGCGGGCGGCGGTCGGCCCCGACGGCCTGGTGCTCGGCGCCGACGTCACCCCCGAGATGCTGCGCGAGGCCGGCGCCCACCACCCCGGCACCGCGGCCCTGCTGCTCGCCGACTGCGCCCGCCTCCCGCTCCCGGACGCCGCCCTCGACGCCGTCTTCGCCGCCGGGCTGATCTCCCACCTCGACGATCCGGACCGCGCCCTGCGCGAACTCGCCCGCGTCACCCGCCCCGGCGCCGTGCTGGCCCTCTTCCACCCCGTCGGCCGGGCCGCCCTGGCCGCCCGCCACGGCCGCGCGATCACCCCCGACGACCTCCGCGCCGAACCCAACCTGCGCCCCCTCCTGACCACCACCGGCTGGCACCTGGACAGGTACACCGACACCGACGACCAGTACCTCGCCCGAGCGGTCAGGACCGCCGGCTAGGTGCCGCCGCCGGGGGCCGGCCGCCGGCGGGCGAGGGCGACGGGCGGATCATGCTCGTCCCGGTGTGACGCCCTTCCGCTCGCCGCCGCCCGTCCAGCGGTAGCAGAGCTCCGGGCGGCCGACGCTGCCGTACTGCGGTTCGCGGGCCGCCAGGCCGGTGTCGACGAGGTGTTCCAGGTAGCGGCGGGCGGTGATCCGGGAGACGCCGGCGGCGGTTCCGGCGGCCGCCGCGGAGATCCCGGTGCGGGCCTCCCGCAGCACGGTGGCGACGGTGTCCAGCGTGGGGGCGCTCAACCCCTTGGGCAGGGCGGTGCGTTCGGGGGTGCGCAGCAGGGCGAGCGCCTGGTCGACCTCGTCCTGGCCGGTGGCCTCGCCGGTGCGGCCCAGGGTGTCGCGGTAGCGGGCGTAGCGCTCCAGCCGGTCGTGCAGCGCGGCCGCGCCGAACGGCTTCAGCAGGTACTGGACCACGCCCGCCGAGACGGCCTGGCGGACCATCGCGAGGTCGCGGGCCGAGGTGACGGCGATGACGTCGGTGGTGTGGCCGGCCGCGCGCAGCGTGCCGCAGAGCTGGAGGCCGTGGCCGTCCGGCAGGTAGAGGTCGAGCAGGGTGAGGTCGACGGGCCGGCCGGCCGCCCGGGCGCGGTCCAGGAAGCGCAGCGCGTCGGCGCAGCTGTGCACCGTCCCGGCGGCGCGGAAGCCGGGCTCGCGCCCGACGTACAGGGTGTGGGCGGCGGCGGCCACGGGGTCGTCCTCGACCACCAGGACGGAGATCTCGGGCCGGTCCGGGGAGCGGTTCACGACGCCGCCGTCTCGGGCTGCCGGGCGAGCGGCAGCCGGACGGTGAGCACCGCGCCGCGGTCGCGGCCGACCTCGACCGTGCCGCCGTTGCGCCGGGCGGTCTGGGCGACCAGGGCGAGCCCGAGGCCGTGCCCGTGGCCGTCCTGCTTGGTGCTCCAGCCGCGCCGGAACACGTCGTCCACCGCGCCCGGGTCGATCCCGGCGCCGGTGTCGGCGACCCTCAGCAGCAGGTGGTCGCCGTCGACCCGGGCGGTGACGGTGACCTCGGGCTGGTCCGGGTGCCCGGCGGCGCCGGCGATCGCGGCGTCCACCGCGTTGTCGAGCAGGTTGCCGAGGACGGTGATCAGGTCGCGGGCGGCGAGCCCGGGCGGCAGCACGCCGTCGTCGATCCGGCTGTCCTCGGTGAGCGTCAACTCCACGCCCCGCTCGGCCGCCTGGGCCGCCTTGCCGAGCAGCAGGGCGGCCAGGACCGGCTCGCCGACGGCCGCGACGACGCGGTCGGTGAGCTGCTGGGCGAGTTCGAGTTCGGCGGTGGCGAACTCCACCGCCTGTTCGTGGCGGCCGAGTTCGATCAGTGAGACGACGGCGTGCAGCCGGTTGGCGGCCTCGTGCGCCTGTGCGCCCAGCGCCTCGGTGAAGCTCTTCACGGAGTCCAGCTCGCCGGTGAGCGACTGCAGTTCGGTGTGGTCGCGGAGGGTGACGACCCGGCCGAGGCCGGTGCCGATGGTGGAGGTGTTGAGCACCAGCACCCGCTCGGCGGTGAGGTGGACCTCGTCCCGGACCGGCTCCTGCCCGAGCACGGCGGCCACCAGGGCCGCCGGCAGCCCCAGCCCGTCGATCGGCCGCCGCTCCACCTCCCCCGCCAGCGACAGGAGTTCGCGGGCCGCGTCGTTGCAGAGCACCACCCGGTGCTTGCGGTCGAGCAGCACCAGCCCCTCCCGCACCGAGTGCAGGGTCGCCTGGTGGTACTCGTAGAGGTGGCTGAGCTCGGCCGGCCCCATGCCGTGGGTGTGCCGCCGCAGCCGGGAGTTGGCGAGGTAGGTGCCGAGCCCGCCGAGGGCGAGCGCGGCCACCGCGACGCCGACCAGCGCGAGCAGCGGCCCGCGCAGCTGCGCGGAGATGGACTGCACCGTGATGCCGGCGCTGACCAGCGCGACCACCCGGTGGTCCGCGTCCAGGACCGGGGTGACCACCCGCACCGACGGCCCGAGCGTGCCGGTGTACGTCTCGCTGCGGGTCTCCCCGGCGAGGGCCCAGTCGATGTGCCCGAGGAAGGTCTTGCCGATCTGCTCGGGCAGCGGGTGCGTCCAGCGCACCCCGGCGGTGTCCATCACGGTGATGAAGGAGACCCCGGTGTCCACCCGCACCTGCTCGGCGTAGGGCTGCAGGACTGCGGTCGGGTCCGGCCCGGCGACGGCCGCCCGCACCGACGGGGCGTCGGCCACCGAGCGGGCGACGGCGGTGACCTGGCGGCGGGCGGCGTCCTCCGTGCGGTCGGCGGTGAACAGGTAGGCCAGCACGGCGCCACCGGCCACCACGGCGGCGACGATCACCACCTGGACGACGAAGAGCTGTCCGGCCAGGCTGCGCACCGGCCGGCGCGGCGAGGGGAGGGTGCGCGCGGACATGCCTGACAGTGTGCACCACCGCCGGAACCCGGCCCGGCCCCCGCGGGCCCCGCCCGGTCCGCCGCAGGCCCGGGCGGGGTGTGAACTCTATGAACGCAAACGTGACCTCCGTCACGGCGCGGCCCATAGTCGGAGCGGCCCACCACCCGGGGCCGCCAGGACTGCAGGCGAAGGAGCCGCGGATGTCGATCACTGGAGCAGGGCCACAGGCCGGAGGCAGACGCCGGGACCGCACCCACTACCTCTACCTCGCGGTGATCGTGGCGGTGGTCGCGGGCGTGGTGGTCGGCCTGGCCGCACCGTCGTTCGCGGTGGAGCTGAAGCCGATCGGCACCGGCTTCGTCAATCTGATCAAGATGATGATCAGCCCGGTGATCTTCTGCACCATCGTGCTGGGCATCGGCTCGGTGACCAAGGCGGCGAAGGTCGGCAAGGTCGGCGGACTGGCCCTCGGCTACTTCCTCGCCATGTCGACCGTGGCCCTGGCCATCGGCCTGCTGGTCGGCAACCTGCTGGAGCCCGGCGGCGGGCTGCACCTGACCGCCGCGCTGGCCAAGTCCGGTCACGCCCAGGCAGCCGCCGGGGGCGCCCAGTCCACCGCCGACTTCCTGCTCGGGATGATCCCGACCACCGTGTTCTCGGCCCTCACCGAGGGCAAGGTGCTGCAGACCCTGCTGGTCGCCCTGCTGGCCGGCTTCGCCCTCCAGGCGATGGGCACCGCCGGCGCGCCGGTGCTGCGCGGGATCGAGCACGTGCAGCGGCTGGTGTTCCGGGTCATGTCGATGATCATGTGGGTGGCGCCGGTCGGCGCCTTCGGGGCGATGGCGGCGGTGGTCGGCGCGACCGGCACGGCCGCCCTGAAGAGCCTCGCCGTGATCATGATCGGCTTCTACCTCACCTGCGGGCTCTTCGTCGTCGTGGTGCTCGGCACGCTGCTGCGGCTGGTCGCCGGGGTGAACGTGTTCACCCTGCTGCGCTACCTCGGCCGCGAGTTCCTGCTGATCCTCTCCACCTCGTCCTCGGAGAGCGCGCTGCCCCGCCTGATCGCCAAGATGGAGCACCTGGGCGTCAGCCGCCCGGTCGTCGGCATCACCGTGCCGACCGGCTACAGCTTCAACCTGGACGGCACCGCGATCTACCTCACGATGGCCTCGATCTTCATCTCCGAGGCGATGGACAAGCCGATGTCGATCGGCGAGCAGCTGTCGCTGCTGGTCTTCATGGTGATCGCCAGCAAGGGCGCGGCCGGGGTCACCGGCGCCGGGCTGGCCACCCTCGCGGGCGGACTGCAGTCGCACAAGCCGGCGCTGGTGGACGGGGTCGGTCTGATCGTCGGCATCGACCGCTTCATGTCCGAGGCCCGCGCGCTGACCAACTTCGCGGGCAACGCCGTGGCCACCGTGCTGATCGGGCACTGGACGGGCGAGTTCGACCGCGAGCGGGCCCGGCAGGTGCTGGCGGGCGCGATCCCGTTCGACGAGCGGACGCTGGTGGACACCCACGGCGCGCCCGACGCGCCCGCCACCCCCGAGGTGCGGCCGGACCCGGTCCCCGCGCAGAGCGCCGCCCCGGCGGCCTGAGCAACCGCCACCGAGCCCCCCGGCCCGGCGCCCCGCCCAACCCCCCGAGCGGCGCCGGGCCGGGGATCCGCCCGTCCGCACCCGGTCGCCGCCCGGCGACCGGGTGAACGCCGTCCGCCGTCCGCGTCCGCCGACGTCAGAACTCGTCGGATCCGCTGACCGCCCAGCTCAGACCGCTCGCCGGATCCTCCACCGCGACGTGCAGATGGCGCAGCCCGTCCTCCGGTTCGCACCAGGTGAAGCAGCGCATCCGGGCCACCAGGGCGTTCACCTCGGCGCGGTTCGGCCCGCCCGCGCCGGCCATCGCGCCGAGCGCCCGCCACAGCGCCAGCCGGCCCTGTGCCGAGCCGTGCGCCCGGTCCACCACACCGGCCAGCAGCAGCACCGGGTAGGCCAGCGCGAACGGCAGGTACCCCCCGGTGACCCGCCGCCCCGGTGCCACCAGGGCGGCGGCCTGCGGGGCCGGCCCGCGGGCGCAGACCACCTCCACCCAGTCCGCCAGCGCGGCCAGCCCCCGGGTGGCCCGCTGCCCGCGCAGCCGGGTACCGGGCTCGGGCAGCAGGACGGGGCCGAGCCCCTCCCGGGTGGCGGGCAGCGTCAGCAGGGCGCTGCGCGAACCGCCGGCCGGCAGGTAGTCCCGGACCCGCACGCCCTCGCCCCAGCCGGCCGTCTCCCAGGGCTCCAGTTGCAGCGGGACGCCCTCCGGATCGGGCTCGGCCCCGTACGAGAGGTCCTCGCCGATCAGCACCCGGGTGTGCGCGACCAGCCGACGCACCGGGGCCGGACCGAGCAGCGGGGCCAGCCGCAGCCAGGAGTGCCGGGTCGCCAGCACCTCCCAGAGCGGGCCGGCGTCGTGGTCCGCCGTTCCGGCGGCGCTGCCCGGGCCGCCGTCGTGGTCGAACAGGCGGACGGCCAGCTCGGGCGGCGCGGCGTAGGCGATCAGGTGGCCGAGCGACGCGGTCTCCGCCGCCGCCCGCTGCTCGCCGTCGCGCGCCGCCGCGAGGGCCCGGGCGCGCCGGTAGTGGCCGAGCAGCTCGGACCAGCGGCCGTCCTCGGCCAGGGTGCGGAGCCGGTGTTCCTCGTACGCGATCACGATGGGCAGCGTACGGGCCGGGGCCCCGCATCAGCTGACTTGCCGTCAGTTCGGTGCGTCGGCGGCCCCTCCCCGCCGCCACCGCTGGGCGCACGGCCGCGCCTCGGGGCCGGAGCGGCCCCGGGCCGGGTCGCAGCGGCGGGCACGGTCGCGATCACGGTCACAGTCGCGGTCGCGGTCGCGGTCGCCCGGGCGTTCGACCGGGTTGCGGCCGGGGAGCCCGCCGGGACGCTGCCCCTCGCGCCCCCGGCCTCCCTCGCCACCGCGTCCGTGCTCGCGTTCGCCTTCGAGGACCGCCCGGAGCCGGGCCAGCGCCCGGCGCCGGGTGACCGCCAGCGTGGAGCGGTGCAGGCCGAGCAGCGCGGCGGCCTCGTCGACGCTGTACCCGTCGAGGTCGACCAGCTGCACCACCCGGGCCTGCTTGGCGGTCAGCCGGCCCAGCAGCCGGAGCACCTCCCAGCGCGCCAGCAGCTCCCCCAGCCCGCCGCCGAGCGGATCGGCGCAGGCCCGCTCGTCGGCCGCCCACTCGGGCGGCGGCACCCGGCGGCGTTCGCGCCGCCACTGGTCCCGGACGAGGTTCGCCATCGTGGTGAACGCGTAGGCGTAGGGCTGCGGATGGCCGAGGAACCGGTCGGGGCCGCGGGCGATCCGCAGATACGCGTCGTGGACGACGTCGTCGGCGGCGGCCCGGCTGCCGGTGAGCCCGACGGCCGCGCGGTGGAGCCGGGGCAGCAGATCCGTGAACACCCGGTTGAACTCGGCCGTGTCGGAGGCGGGTCCGGGATCCGGCTCCCGCCCGCCCCGGCACCCACCACTGGACTCCATGCCGCCCCCTCGGACATCGGCACCCCGGAGGCACGGTTGACGGCCCGGCCGACAACCAGCCTGTGACACAGGTCACATCATAGATTGTCGTCTCACGCTCCGCAGTCATTCGTGTGCAGTGCGTCATCGTCCGGGCGCAGTCGGGGACTTCCGGCTCCCGACGCCCGGCCGGGGCAGGCACCACGAGCGAGGAGAGAGCACCCATGTCAGGTTGTATCGCCAGGAACATCGCCAAGTTCGGGATGGTGGCCGCGGCCGCCCTCGGCGCGGTCGGCGCCACCACCCTGCCGACCACCGCCGCGCCGGCCGCCGGCGACCAGTCCATCTCCGCCGGTCCGGGCGCGTCCGCCGAGGCCGTCACCGCCTCCTACCGCTGCACCATCACCGCCGACTACGGCTGGCGCTGGGAGGGCAACTGCCGGGTCTACTCGGGCGAGCTGCGCACCATCACCTACTGCGCCAACGGCACTTCCACCACCGGGCTCTGGATCGGCGCCCGGACGCAGCCGTGGGCGGTCTGGGGCAACTGCTCGGGCTCCAGCTGGACCAGGATCGTGTTCCAGACCCGCGGCTGACCCGTTCCGCACACCGGCGCGGGGGCGCCACCCGTCCGGGGGTGGCGCCCCCGAACCCTTCCGGCCGGCCCGTCGCGCCCGGCGGGCCGGCGGCCGGGACGGCGTCAGGCCGCGCGGTCGTGCCGCCCCGGCCCGGGGCGCGCGGGCGCCGCCGGGAACTCCTCGATGGTCAGCTCACCCGCCTCCCGGTGGACGGCGCGGTCCGGGGCCGGTGGCGCGAGCGCGGCGAAGGCGGCGGCGAGGAAGAGGAAGGACCCGGTCCCGACGGCGAGCGGAAGGACGAACTCCATCGGGCCGGTCCCGTCGAGCCCGGCCCGGGCGGGCACGGCGGCCGTCCGCGCGCAGTGCAGACAGCTGACGGCGAGCCCCATCACCAGGGAGGCGGCCGTCTCGGCCGCCGCACTGCGGAGGGTGACGACAGCCCAGAGCGAGCCGGTGGCCGCCCCGACCGCGACCAGCACCGAGAGCGCCACCGTGCCCGGGTCGAAGCGCAGGCCGCCGCGGGTCCGCAGGGCCGCCAGGTCGAGGTAGTGCACCGCGGCGATCCCGAGGCCGGTGATCACGCCGCCGGCCAGGAGCGCGGGGCCGCGGCGGCGCCCGTACCCGACGGCGCACACCCCCGGACCGGTGACCAGGACGGCCACCGGCAGGCCGAGCACCGCCGCCGGAACGCCGTGGCACGCTTCGGCGCCGTCGGGGGTGAAGCCGGACATCGCGACGACGTCCATCGTCCAGATGCCGGAGCCGATCGCCGCCGCCGCGGTGAGCAGCCGGTTCCGCCGGGCGGCGCCGGTCGCCGCGAGGCCGCGCAGGGTGCGGCGCAGGCCGAGCGCCGCGACGGCGCAGGCCACCACGCACGACAGCGCGGGCGTCACCCAGCCGGAGCCGAGATGGCTCGTCGTGCCCATGGGACCTCCGGTCGAGCGGTCGGGGCCCGGGGCGGTCCCCGCCGCGCCCCGGGCTCCCTGGACCGGGCGGACTCCGCACGGCCGGCGGGCGGGTGACCGGTCCGGAAGGGCCGATCACCCGTCATATGCCGTCCGCACGTGCGCTTCCGGTCCGGGGTGCGTGGGACGCTATCGGGACCTCGAAAGAAGTCACCCGAAGATATGGAAAGCTACCCGCACCCTGGGGAGGCTGTGCTCGAATGAGCCGGTCCTGTGCCGCCCCGACCGGCGGTCGGCCGACGAGCCCTCCTACTCGTACTCGGTGCCGCCCTTGCGGGTCAGATAGGCGTCGCCGACCACCTTGGCGATCGCCCGGCCGCCCACCACCGGGCTGTACCGCTCGGCCACCGGACGGACCACCACGCCCTCGCGCACGTGCAGTTCGCGCCCGGAGACCGTCTCGCGCCCCTGGGCCAGCGCCAGCACGGTGTCCGGGTCGAACGGGCCGCGCCACAGCTCGGGCACCACCGGCAGCTCACCGCCGAGCAGTTCGGCCGCCGACAGCCAGCGCAGCTGCCCGTCCACCACCGCCGAGACGTCGAACGCCGCGTAGCCGGGCAGCTCGGTGCGGCCGGACTCGCCGTACGTGAGGTCCTGCACACCGGCGCCGAACACCTCGCCGAAGATGCCCACCCGCTCGGCGCCGAGCCGCTCCGCCAGCCGGGCGGCCACCGCCGGTATGCCGTGCGCCCGGACGGCCCGCCAGTAGAGGTTACGCCCGTCCTCGGCCAGCGCCAGCCCCTGGGCGCCGATGCCCTTCGAGGCCACCTGCACCTCTCCCCCGGCGGCGTGGTAGGTGACGAGGCAGCAACTGCCGTGCAGCTTCTCGGTCAGCACGACCGGCTCGCCGGGCTCGAAGATCCCGGGGAAGCGCTTGAGGTTCTCGATGTCCACCCACGGCAGCAGGTCCGGCGCGCGGACCACCTCGCCGTTCATCGCCGTGGGGATCGGCGGCCGCCACTTCACCACGCCCAGCCGTTCGGCGAAGTCCTCGCCGCGCTCGGCGGCGGCCGCCAGATCGGTGCCGGCCAGCGCACCGGGCCGGCAGACGATGCCCTGCGACAGTTCGCCGCGCAGCCGGACGGCCTTCACCCGGTCGGCGCCGCTCCCGGCCAGCCGCCCGGTCAGGCCCAGCTCCTCGATCAGCGGCGCGGGCAGCACGGCCTGCTCGGGGATGTAGACGGCGTAGTCGCCGGTCCGGTACGCGCCCTTGGCCACCACCGCCCGGTAGAGCCCGACCTGTGCCAGCTCCAGGGCGTCGGCGTTCGGGTGCGCCAGGACGGTCAGCCGTTCGGCGGTGACACGCAGTGTGGACACGGGTGGGCTCCTCCCCTTGGCCCGGCCGGTCGGCCGGTGGTCCGTGCGGGCGCGGGTGCGTACGGGCGGACCGCTGCCCGGCCGGGTTGGCCGGGCGCGCTCACGCCCGGTGAGCACTCTCGCTCCTCACGCTGCTCGCGCGCGACGGGTTTTCCCGGCCGGCGCGGGGATCCCCCGCTCGACGCCCGCCCGCCGCAGGGGGCCGGACGGCGGGCTCGGCAGGGGCGCGCAGCGGCGTCTGCCCCCGCGCCGAGGGGCCGGCCGACCGCCCGGTTTGAGCCTTCCCACAGCCGGGGCACGAATTCCGGCGGCACCTACCTGTGCAATGAGACAGGCACTTTCCGCTCGCATTTGCGGCACTATGATCGGCGTAATGGCCGCACCTGCGGCAGCATCCCCGCGCCCCTGCCGGCGCGCCCAGGAGGGGAATACCGATGAGCATCCGTGTCGTGCGCTCCCGCAGACTCGCCGTCGCCGCCGCAGCGGCCCTCGCCCTCAGCCTCGGGGCCACCGCCTGCGGCAGCGACGGCGGCGACAAGGCCTCCGGCGGCTCGTCCACCGCGGCCCCGGCCGCCGGGGCGTCCGCCCCGGCGTCGACCGGCGCCGCCAAGGTGTCCGGCCCGATCACCGTCTTCGCCGCGGCCTCACTGAAGGAGACCTTCACCGACCTCGGCAGGACGTTCGAGGCGGCCAACCCGGGCGCCAAGGTCACCTTCAACTTCGGCGGCAGCTCCAGCCTCGCCACCAGCATCAACTCCGGTGCCCCGGCGGACGTGTTCGCCGCCGCCAGCCCCGCGACCATGAAGACGGTCACCGACGCGGGCGGCGCCACCGGTGAGCCGAGGACCTTCGTCAGGAACACGCTCACCATCGCCGTGCCGAAGGGCAACCCCAAGCACGTCGCCGGGTTGAACGACCTCACCGCCCCCGGGGTCAAGGTCGCCCTCTGCGCGAAGGAGGTGCCCTGCGGCGCCGCCGCCCTGACCGCGCTCAAGGCCGCCGACGTCAACCTGACCCCGGTCACCCTGGAGCAGGACGTCAAGGGCGCGCTCACCAAGGTCGAGCTGGGCGAGGTCGACGCCTCGCTGGTCTACCGGACCGATGTGAAGGCCGATGCTGCGAAGATCGACGGCGTGGACTTCCCCCAGGCCGCCAAGGCCGTGAACGACTACCCGATCGCCGCCCTCGCCAAGGCGCCGAACAAGGACGGCGCCGCCGCCTTCGTCGCCTACGTCCAGTCGCCCGAGGCCCAGCAGGTGCTCACCGCGGCGGGCTTCCAGGCACCATGAGCCGCCGCACCACCGCCGGCTCCGGCGTCCGCGCCGCCTCCGGCGCCGAGCCCCCGCGAGCGGGCACGGCGCACCGGCGGCGGCGCGGGCGGCGCGTCCCGGTCGCGCTGCTGCTCCCGGCCCTGCTCGGGCTGGCGTTCCTGACCCTGCCGCTGGTCGGCCTGCTGGTCCGGGCCCCCTGGAGCACGCTGCCGGAACAGCTCACCAGTACCGAGGTGTGGGACGCGCTGCGGCTCTCGCTGTTCTGCGCGACGGCGGCCACCGGGGTGTCGCTGGTCCTCGGGGTGCCGCTGGCCTGGGTGCTGGCGCGGACCGAACTGCCCGGCCGCCGGCTGGTCCGGGCGCTGGTCACGCTGCCGCTGGTGCTGCCGCCGGTGGTCGGCGGGGTGGCGCTGCTGCTGGTGCTCGGGCGGCGCGGCATCGTCGGCTCCTGGCTGGACTCCGCCTTCGGGATCACCCTGCCGTTCACCACCACCGGTGTGGTGATCGCCGAGGCGTTCGTCGCGATGCCCTTCCTGGTGATCAGCGTCGAGGGCGCGCTGCGGGCCGCCGACCCACGCTACGAGGAGGCGGCCGCCACCCTGGGCGCCTCCCGGCTGACCGCCTTCCGCCGGGTCACCCTGCCGCTGATCGCCCCCGGCATCGGGGCCGGCGCGGTGCTGGCCTGGGCCCGGGCGCTCGGCGAGTTCGGCGCGACGATCACCTTCGCCGGCAACTTCCCGGGCCGGACGCAGACCATGCCGCTCGCCGTCTACCTGGCCATGGAGTCGGATCCGGAGGCGGCGATCGCGCTCTCGCTCGTCCTGCTGGTGGTCTCCATCGCCGTCCTGGCGGGCCTGCGCGACCGCTGGCTGTCCACCCCGTGACCGGCGCCCCGGCCGGCGGCCGCGCCGAGCCCTCCGCCGACGCCCTGCCCACCCGCGCCCTGCCCGCCACCGCCGTGGGCGCCCCGCCGCCCCGCACCTCCCCCGGGACACTGCCACGATGACCGCCGCGAAGCACGCCCTCGACGCCCGGCTGCGGGTGGACCGCGCCGCCTTCAGCCTCGACCTCGCGCTCACCGCCGCCCCCGGCGAGGTGGTCGCCCTGCTCGGGCCGAACGGCGCCGGCAAGTCCACCGCGCTGCGGGCCCTCGCCGGGCTGCTCCCGCTCACCGCGGGCCATCTGCGGCTGGACGGCCGGGTGCTGGAGGACCCGGCCGAGCGGCTGCACACCCCCGCCGAGGAACGGCCGGTCGGCGTGGTGTTCCAGGACTACCTGCTCTTCCCGCACCTCAGCGCACTCGACAACGTGGCGTTCGGCCCGCGCTGCCAGGGCCGGCCCAAGCGCGAGGCCCGGGCCGAGGCGGCCGGCTGGCTGGAGCGGATGGGCCTGGCCGAGCACGCGGGCACCCGCCCCGGCCGGCTCTCCGGCGGCCAGGCCCAGCGGGTCGCGCTCGCCCGGGCGCTGGCCGTCCGGCCCCGGCTGCTGCTGCTCGACGAGCCGCTGGCCGCCCTGGACGCCCGCACCCGGCTCGACGTCCGCTCGCAACTGCGGCGCCACCTGGCCGAGTTCGAGGCAGTGGCGGTGCTGGTGACGCACGATCCGCTGGACGCCATGGTGCTGGCCGACCGGCTGGTGGTGATCGAGGAGGGCCACGAGGTGCAGTCCGGGAGCCCCGCCGAGATCGCCCGGCGGCCGCGCACCGACTACATCGCCCGCCTGGTCGGTCTCAACCTGTACCAGGGCCTCGCGGACGGCCGCCGGGTCACGCTGGCCGACGGCACCGAGCTGGCCACCTCCGAGGAGCTGACCGGCCCGGCCTTCGTGGCCTTCCCGCCGGCCGCCGTGACGCTGCACCGGGAGCGGCCGCACGGCAGTGCGCGCAACGTCTGGAAGCTGGAGATCGCGGGGCTGGACCTGCACGGCGACCAGGTCCGCGCCGACCTGGCCGGCGCCCTCCCGATGGCGGCCGACCTCACCCCCGCCGCCGCGGCCGAACTCGACCTGGCGACCGGCACGTCCGTCTGGGCCTCGGTCAAGGCCGTCCAGACCCACGCCTACCCGGCCTGAGCGGGCCGCCGCCCGGAGCCGCCCGGCCGGCGCCCGGCTACTCCGAGGGCTCCACGAACCCGGACTCGTACGCGGCGATCACCGCCTGGGTGCGGTCCCGCGCCCCGAGCTTCGCCAGCACGCTGCTGACGTGCGTCTTCACCGTCTGCACGCCGAGGAAGAGCTGCTCGGCGATCTCACCGTTGGTCAGCCCCCGGGCCACCAGGCGCAGCACCTCGGCCTCGCGCTCGGTCAGCGCGGCGCGGGCCATCGTGTCCCGGGCCGCCCGGTTGCCCTGGCCGGCGGCCAGGCGGCGGATCGCGGTCGGGAAGAGCAGCGACTCACCCGCCGCGACCAGCCGGACGGCGTGGGCGATCTCCGCCGGGCGGGAGCGCTTCAGCAGGAAGCCGTCGGCCCCGGCGCGCAGGGCCTGGTAGACGTAGTCGTCGTTCTCGAAGGTGGTGACGACCAGGATCTTCGGCGGCTGCCCGCCGGAGCCGTCCGGCCCGCCGGGCGGCGCGGACCCGACGAGCGCGCGGGTCGCCGCGAGACCGTCCAGCCGGGGCATCCGGACGTCCATCAGCACCACCTGCGGGCGCAGTTCGCGCGCCATCGCGACCGCCTCGGCGCCGTCGGCGGCCTCGCCGACCACCCGCAGGTCGCCCTGCGCCTCCAGGACGGCCCGCAGCCCGGCCCGGACCAGCTCCTCGTCGTCGGCCAGCAGAATGTCGATCATCACGCGCCCAAGCGTAGGGGCATCCGCACGGCCAGCACCCACTGTCCGGCCTCCGGCCCCGCCGCGGCCTCGCCGCCGAGCAGGGTGGCCCGTTCGCGGATGCCGCGAAGTCCCTTGCCGCCCCGGCGTGGTGTCGCGCGGACGGCGGACGACGCCAGCGCGTTGGTGCAGCGCAGCTCCAACTGCCCCTCCCGCACCGCGATCCGGACGGTGATCGGCTCACCCGGCGCGTACTTGAGGGCGTTGGTGACGCCCTCCTGGACGATCCGGTAGCCCTCCCGGGAGAGCACCCCGGGCAGTTTCGCCGCCGGTACGCCGATCCACGCCTCGACCGGGCTGCCGGCCGAACGCGCGGTGTCGAAGAGGGCGGGCAGCTGCCCGATGCCGGGCCGCTCGGTGGCCGGGCCGTCGGCGCCGTCCGCGCCCTCGAAGGCCCCGCCCGTACCGGCGGGGTCGCGGGTCTCGCGGAGCAGGACGAGCGTGCGTTCCAGGTCCTCCATCGCCTGCCGGCCGGTCTCCTCGATGACTTCGAGCGCCTTGGCGACGAACGCCGGGTCGCCCACCTCCCGCGCCGCGCCCGCCTGGATGACCGTCACCGTCAGCGCGTGGCCGATGGAGTCGTGCAGCTCCCGGGCCAGCCGGTTGCGCTCCAGCAGGCGTTCGGCCCGCAGCTCGGCGGCGGCCAGCCGCTCGGCCGGGGACGGCCCCAGCAACCGCACGGCCATGGCGAGTTGGAGACGGCCCGCCCAGACCACCAGCCAGCCGAGGGCGAACATCAGCACCGGTGCCAGCAGCGGGTACCAGGTGAACCCCTCGCGCGCCGGGAGCCGGAGGCCGAAGAGGTCCGGCTCCGGCCGGACGAGCAGCCCGACGGCGGCGGCCGGCACCAGGACGGACGGGAAGCCGACGGCCGTCCCGAGGGCCACCCGCCCGATCAGCCAGGCCGCCGTACGGCGCCGGTCGGCGAAGCCGCGGGCCGGCTCGGCCGCGATGTCCTGCTCCCGCGCGGGCATCAGCAGCAACCGGGCCTGGACACCCTCCGCCCGGCGCATCGCGGGTACCAGGGCGGCCGCCACGAGCAGCGCGACGTCCAGCGGGACGGCCAGCGCGAGCAGCCCGCCGAGGCTGCGTCCCTCCGTCCCCGGGAAGACCAGCAGGACGACGCCGGCGAAGACCAGACCGATCAGCAGATGGAGCCACCTCGCGTAGGTGGCGGCGCTCAGCAGCGGCGCGAGGATCCTGGGCATCCGGCCATCCTGCCAGGCCAGGGGCACGGGCGGCCTCCCTCCCGGGAGGGAGGCCGGTCCCCTCCCCGGCGGGATCCGCCGCAGCCTCCGCTCCGGTCGAATAGGGCCATCGACAGAGAGGGAGGGCAGCCGTGATCCAGGTTCAGGGCCTCACCAAGGAGTACGACGGCACACGCGTGGTCGACGGCCTCGACTTCGAGGTCCGGCCCGGTGTGGTGACGGGCTTCCTCGGGCCGAACGGCGCGGGCAAGACCACCACCATGCGACTGGTCCTCGGCCTGGACCGGCCGACCGCCGGCCGCGCGCTGGTCGGCGGCCGCCCCTACGCCGAACTGGCCGACCCGCTGCGGCAGGTCGGCGCGCTGCTGGACGCCCACGCCCTGCACGGCGGCCGCACCGCCCGCGGCCACCTGCGCTGGCTGGCCGCCGCGGGCGGCCTGCCGGAGCGCCGGGTGGCCGAGGTGCTCGGCCAGGTCGGTCTCGCCGACGCGGCCGGGCGCCGGATCCGCAGCTTCTCGCTCGGCATGCGCCAGCGCCTCGGCGTGGCCGCCGCGCTCCTCGGCGATCCGCCGGTGCTGATGCTCGACGAGCCGGTCAACGGCCTCGACCCGGAGGGCATCCGGTGGATCCGCACCCTGCTGCGCGAACTCGCCGCCGAGGGACGGTCGGTGCTGGTCTCCTCGCACCTGATGACCGAGATGGCGCTCACCGCCGACCACCTGGTGGTGATCGGCCGGGGCCGGCTGCTGGCGGACGCCGCCACCTCCGACTTCCTCGACCGCCACGGCCGCACCCGGGTCCGGGTCCGCGCGGTGGACCCGGTGAAGCTGGCCGCCCTGCTGGCCGGCTCCGGCCTGGCCGCCGAGGCGGTGGACGGCGGCGCCTGGGAGGTCACCGGCGCCGAGCCGGAGCGGATCGCCGCACTGGCGGCGGCCAACGGCGTGGTGCTGTACGAGATCGCCGTCCAACAGGACTCGCTGGAGGAGGCCTTCATGCGGATGACCGCCGACAGCGTCGAGTACCGGGCGGTGGCGGCATGAGCGCCACCGGCACGCCCGTCCGCACCGGCTCCCCCGTCCGCACCGGCACGGCGCCGGCCCCGGGGTCCGCCCCGACGGGCTTCGGGCAGGTCCTGCGGTCCGAGTGGATCAAGCTCGTCACCCTGCGCTCGCTCTGGCTGACCCCGCTCCTGGCGGTCCTGCTGACGGCCGGGCTCGGCACCGCCACCGCCGCGGCGCTCGGCGACGAGGACGCCAGCCTGATCGACGACCCCGGCATCGGGATCCACTACGGCCTCAACTTCGGCCAGGCCGCCCTGACCTGCTTCGGCGTCCTGCTGATCGGGCAGGAGTTCAACACCCGCATGATCGGCGTCTCGCTCACCGCCGTCCCCCGGCGCGGGCGGCTCTACGCCGGGAAGCTCACCCTGGGCGCGCTGGTGGCCCTCGTCGTCGGCCTGCTCGGGACGGCCGGCTCCTTCGCCGGCTACGCCGCCTACGCCGCCGGTGCCTGGGACGGCCCCGGCCTGCTCCGCAGCGCCACCGCCGGGGTGCTGTACCCGGTGCTGCTGGTGGTGACCTGCGTCGGCCTGACCGCCGTGCTGCGCAACCTCACTGCCGCGATGGGCCTGCTGGTGCCGACGGTCTTCCTGCTCTCCCCGCTGCTGGCCGGCGTGCCGGGGGTCCGCCGCGTGGTGCAGTTCCTGCCCGACCGGGCCGGCCAGTACGCGCTGCACTACGCCGACGATCCGCAGGTCGTCTACGGGCACTGGACCGGTCTGCTGATCATGGCCCTCTGGGCGGCCGCGGCCGCGTACGGCGGCCTGCGCGCGCTGCGCCGGGCCGACGCCTGACCGCCACTCCCCACCACCGGACCTGCCGGAAAGGACGCCCCCGCGATGACCACCGCCGCCGTACTCCGCTCGGAGCGGCTCAAGTTCACCACCCTCCGCTCGCAGTGGAGCACTCCGCTCGTCGCCCTCGCGCTGACCGTCGGCATCACCGCCGCCGTCAACGCCGCGTACGGGCAGGTGGACCACACCCCCGGCGAGGACCCGTCCATCGGGATCTACTACGGCCTGCAGTTCGGCCATGTCGCGGTGGCCTGCGTGGGCGTCCTGCTGATCGGGCAGGAGTTCAACACCCGCATGATCGCCGCCTCGCTCACCGCCGTCCCCCGGCGCGGGCGGCTCTACGGCGCGAAGCTGGCCCTCGGCGCCGGGCTCGGGCTGCTGCTCGGGCTGGTCTCCACGGCCGGCTCGTTCCTGGCCACCGCCGCGACCGTGGGGGTGGACCTCACCGTCCCCGGTACCGGGCGCAGCTTCCTCGCCGGGGTGCTCTACCACCCGCTGCTGATCGTGCTCTGCCTCGGGCTGACCGCCGTCCTGCGCAACCTCAGCGCCGCGCTCGGCCTGCTCACCCCGATGCTCTTCCTCGGCACCACCGTGCTGACGGCGATCCCCGGGGTGCGCGAGGCGGCGCAGTTCCTGCCCGACCGGGCCGGCTTCCACGCGATGCGCACCCAGGCGGACCCGACGGTGCACTACGGCCACTGGACCGGTCTGCTGATCATGGCCCTCTGGGCGGCCGCGGCGGCCTGCGCCGGTCTGCGCTCGGTGGGCCGGTACGCGGTCCGCGCCGGGTGACCGGTGGGCGGTCGCCCGGCCCGCCCACCGGCCCCGGTCAGCCTCGCCGCAGCGCCGGGTGCTCCGCGACCACCGTGCAGCTCCCCGGGGCGATCTCGGTGAACCCCGCGTCCTGGACCAGCGGCAGACCGCTCGCCACCAGCTCCGCCCAGGCCTGCGGGGTGGCCGTCCGGACCGCCAGCGCGAAGCCGGACTCCGCCCACTCCTTGCGCTGCGCGTCGTCCAGCCGCCACCAGGCGAGCTGGGCGGCGTGGCCGGTCTGGGCCATCGTCTTGCCGGCGCTCATCTCCAGCTCCGGGTTGAGCCAGAGCACCGGCAGGCCCGCCCCGGGCTCGGCGACCGGACCGCTCTCCTCCAGATCGGTGCCGGAGACCTGGAGCTTGGCGAGCTCCTTGGGCCAGCCGTCGAGCGGGACCGGCGGGAACACCCGCACCTCCGCCTCCCGGCCGGCCACCGTGATGCCCGGCAGCTCGCCCGCCCGGCGCCACTCGCCGCCCCGGGCGCGCCGGACGACCTTGCGGATCCGGGCGTCCTCCCAGGCCTCGACCCGCTCGGCCCACTCGCCGTCCGGCGCGGTGACCCGGGGGTCGGAGAGCAGGGTGAGCACGGCCCGCGCCGAGGTCTCCAGCGCGTCGGTCCGCCCGGGCGGGGTGGCCCGCTCCAGCCGGACGACCAGCGGCAGCACGTACTGCGGCCGGGCGTCGCGGTCCTCGGGAGCAGGGGCGGGGACGGGGGCGTCGAACGGAGAAGTCACCCGTCCAGCATGCCAGCCCGCACGCGGCGGTGATCACGCCAGGTCGGCCGGGACGCACCGCCGGGCCCGGGGCTCCCGCCGGGGGCCGGCGGGCGGGTCAGCGCAGGCGCTGCCGCAACTCCTCGACGGCGGTCCGGATACCCGCGCTGTACGCGTCCTGCGGCAGCGCGTCGAGGCTCCGCACGGCGCGCTCCAGCTGCTCGCGCGCCGCCTCGGGCTCGCCGAGCTTGAGGTGGTCGGAGGCCAGGTTGAGGTGCAGGGCCGGGTAGAACGCCCGGACCTGGAGGGCGGCCGCGTAGGTCTGCGCGCGCTCGGCGGTCAGCGAGTCGGCGGCGGCCAGGGCCCGGCGGTCCCACTCCAGCTCGGCGTGCGGATCGTCCTGCAGATCGGCCAGGTAGTGGGCGAGGACGCAGCGGTGGAAGACGTCGCCGCGTTCGCCGAGCTCGTGCCAGAGCCGCTCGAAGCTCTCCCGGGCCTGCGCCCGCCGCCCGCGCTGGGCGGCCTCGACGCCCTCCAGGCCCAGCGTGAGCCGCTCCAGCACGCGGTCGTCGGCACCGGCGGCGTCGTGGGCACCGGCATCGGAGGCTCCGGCGGCGGCTCCGAAGGCGCGGGCGCCGGAGACGGCGGTACCCAGGGCGGCGGCCGCACCGGCGTCGGCGAGGCCCGCGCCGGCGGCGGGCCCGTCAGGACTGTCGGACAAATCGGACATGCCCGCAGCCTAACCGGCCGCCGCGCACCCCGCCCCACCCGGCCGGGCCGCCCCGACCCGCGCCGTCAGCGCCGGTAGCCGCGCTGCGGATCCCGCTCCTCGGCGTCCTCGTACACCAGGAACCAGCCCTCCGGGTGGGTCGCCGCGAGCAGCAGTTCGGTGCGCTGCTCGGTGCTCAGCTCCGGATCGCCGTCGTCCGGCCCGAAGACGCCGAAGAGCTCGTCGTGGCAGCCGTCCCAGTCGTAGTCGTAGAGGTCGGCCGGCAGGTCGCCCATCATGTCGGCGACCGACTCCGGCTGCGCGCCGAGCAGCGAGCGGGCGTCCACCAGGGCCATCCGCAGCGCGATCTCCTCGGCCAGGTTCCGCGGCAGCGGCCACTCACCGAGCGCGAGGTCGTCGGCGAGGTCGTCGAAGGCGCGGGCCATCGCCCGGCGCCAGTTCCGGTGCTGGCGCCAGGTGCGCTGCGGCAGCCGGGCGAAGACCGTCCAGTCCGTCTCGTCGCCGTCGCCGACCGGCTCGTCCTCGTGCTCCTCCAGGTCGTCGTACGCGGCGTCGGCCAGGCCCAGCAGTTGGGCGTGGAGGAGGCAGGCCGTGCGCGGGGTCAGCGTCCAGTCGCCGGCCCCGCCGCCGCCGTCCTCGTCCTCGCCGCCGTCCAGCGGGAACAACTCGGCGAAGTCCGGCGCGAAGTCCTCGGTCACGCTGATCTCCAGCGTGCCGCCGATCGCCTCGACACCGGCGATCGCGGCCACCAGCCGGTCCGGGTGCAGCAACGCGCCGAGCGCCGCGTTGGCGTCCTCGGACACCTCGCGCAGCAGCTCACGGCGCTGACCCGCCGGGTCGACGCCCGCGAAGTCCAGCTCCTCGACGGCCGCGATCGCGGCCGCCCGCAACGCCGGCCAGTCGGTGATCCGCAGGCCCAGCACCACCGTCGCCTCGATCTCCTGCGCGCCCGAGTCCTCCGCCGCGCCCGGCCCCTGTGGATGATCGCTTCGCTCGCCCATGGGGCTACGGTACGGCCTTTCCGCCGACCGATCACCGGTCCGTCCGGCATCTCGGCGCCTTCTCCGCCGGTTCCCGGCCATGCCTCTGCCCACCGGCGGTACGCAGCACGCAGGATGGCCCCATGGCTAACATCGACGAATTCGGCGGCGGGCAGCGCCCGGACGCCCAGGTCCTGGTCGTGACCACCAACGACATCCCCGGCTTCCGGGTCGACCACGTCATCGGCGAGGTCTTCGGCCTGACGGTCCGCAGCCGGCACATCGGCAGCCAGATCGGCGCCTCCCTGAAGTCACTGGTCGGCGGCGAGCTGCGGGGTCTGACGAAGACCCTGGTGGAGAGCCGCAACGAGGCGATGGAGCGCCTGGTCGAGCAGACCAAGGCACGCGGCGGCAACGCGGTCCTGATGTTCCGGTTCGACGTGACGGAGGCGCTGGACGCGGGGACCGAGGTCTGCGCCTACGGCACCGCCGTGGTGATCTCCCCGCTCACCTGAGCCGGCCGCCCGAGCCCCTGGCCGCACCCACCGCCGGGTCCCGGCGCGAGGGTCCTCCCCCGCGCCGGGAACACTCCCCGCCCGCGGGATGTTTCACCGGCGTGACTGTTTACGGTGCAACCAACCTGGGGGCGGTCGAGCCCGGGGCCGCCCCGCTCGCCGCCGGCGCCGCCCCGGGGGCCGACCGGACCAGCCGACGGGTGGACGCCCTGGTGGTCGGGGCCGGGCAGGCCGGTCTGTCCGCCGCCTACCACCTGCGCCGCCGCGGCTTCGCCCCCTACCGGGAGGACGCCGACGGCGGCTTCGTCGTCCTCGACGCCGGCTCCGCCCCCGGCGGCGCCTGGGCGCACCGCGCGCCCTCGCTGCGGATGGCCACCGTGCACGGCTTCCACGACCTGCCCGACTTCGAACTGCCCGAGCCCGACCCGGACGCGCCCGCGCGCGAGGTGGTCCCGGGGTACTTCACGGCGTACGAGGCGAAGCACGCGCTCCCGGTGGTGCGCCCCGTCCACGTCCGGGCGGTGCGCTCCGAGTCCGACCGGCCGGACGCCCGCCTGCTGGTCGGGACGGACGCCGGTACCTGGTCCACCCGGGCGCTGATCAACGCCACCGGCACCTGGACCCGCCCCTTCGTGCCGCACTACCCCGGCCACTTCGCCGGGCGGCAGCTGCACTACGCCGAGTACCGGGGGCCGGCGGAGTTCGCCGGAAAGCGCGTCCTGGTGGTCGGCGGCGGAGCCTCGGCGGTCCAGGTGCTGTCCGAGGTCGCGGCCGTCGGCGAGACGGTCTGGGTCACCCGCACCCCGCCCGTCTTCCACGAGGGCCCGTTCACCCCCGAGTACGGCCGCGCGGTGGTCGCCAAGGTCGAGGAGCGGGTCCGCCAGGGGCTGCCGGTGCGCAGCGTGGTGAGCGTGACCGGGCTCGGCCCGTCCGTCGCCTACCGCCGGGCCGAGGAGCTCGGCGCCCTGCACCGCCGGCCGATGTTCGACCGCCTCACCGAGCACGGCGTCGCCTGGGGCGAGCGGGAGCTGGCGGTCGACGCGATCGTCTGGGCCACCGGGTTCCGCCCCGAGGTCGGCCACCTCGCCCCGCTCGGCCTGCGCTCCCCCGGCGGCGGGATCGCCCTCACCGGCACCCGGGCCACCGTCGACCCGCGCGTCCACCTGGTCGGCTACGGCCCGTCCGCCAGCACCGTCGGTGCCAACCGGGCGGGCCGGGCCGCCGTCCACGACATCATCGCGCTGCTCGGACCGCCGGCCGGGGCGGCCGCGGTGCCCGCTCAGCGGTCGTAGTCGACCGTCACCCGGTCGGTGAGCGGGCGGGCCTGGCAGGTCAGCACGTAGCCGGCGGCCAGCTCCTTCTCCTCCAGCGCGAAGTTGCGGCGCATCTCCACCTCGCCCTCGGTGACCAGGGCGCGGCACGTACCGCAGACCCCGCCCTTGCAGGCGAACGGCAGGTCGGGGCGGGAGCGCTGGGCGCCGTCCAGGACGGACCGGTCGCGCGGCAGCGTGAGCGTGCTGCCGCGCCCGTCGAGGACGACGGTCACCTCGCTGTGCGCGACGCCGTCCGCCGGACCGGACGGCTCGGTCCGCTCGGCGGCCGGCTCGTCCTCGGCGTGGAACAGCTCCTGGTGCACCCGCGCGCTCGGCACGCCCAGCCCGGCCAGCAGCTCCTTGGCGCCGGTGACCATCCCGAACGGCCCGCAGAGCCACCAGTGACCGACCGCCGGCACGTCCACCAGTGCGCTCAGCAGCGCCTCGACCCGCTCCGGGTCCAGCCGCCCGCTGAGCAGCTCGGCGTCCCGGGTCTCCCGGGAGAGCACGTGCACCAGCTGGAACCGGCCGAGGTAGCGGTCCTTCAGGTCGGCCAGCTCGTCGGCGAACATCACGGTGTCGCTGCGCCGGTTGCCGTAGAGCAGCGTGACGGTGGAGGTGCGGTCGGCGGCCAGGACGGAGGCGGCGATGGAGAGCATCGGGGTGATGCCGGAGCCGGCCGCCAGCAGCACGTGGTCGGCGGGCTCGCCGAGCGTCGGGGTGAAGAGCCCGGACGGCGTCAGCACCTCGACCTCCTCGCCCGCCCGCGCCTCCCGCACCAGCCGGCGGGAGAACAGCCCGCCGGGCACCTCGCGGACGGCGATCCGCAGCGGGCCGCCGACGGGGGCGCAGATCGAGTACGAGCGGCGCTCGTCGGTGCCGTCCACCACCTGGCGCAGCGTCAGCGTCTGTCCGGGGCGGAACGCGAACTCCTCGGCGAGCGCCTCCGGCACCTCGAAGGTCACCGCGACGGCGTCGTCGCAGAGCCGCTCCACCTCGGCGATGCGCAGGTGGTGGAAGGCCGGACGCCGGGCGGCCGGGGCGGGGCCGGGGGCCGGGGCGGGGCTGGCGGCCATTCAGATCTCCTTGACGCGTTCGAAGGGCTCGCGGCAGTCGCGGCAGCGCCACAGCGCCTTGCAGGCGGTCGAGCCGAAGCGGGACAGCTCCTCGGTGTCGGTGCCGCCGCAGAGCGGGCAGGCCACCACACGGCGGGTCGGGCCGAGGGCCAGCAGGCCGGGGGACGACCGGTGCGCCGACGTCCGGTCGGGCGGCGCGATGCCCGCCTCGGCGAGCTTGCGGCGGCCCTCCTCGGTGATCAGGTCCGTCGACCACGGCGGGTCCAGCCGCAGCCGCACCCGGACGTCCGGGTACCCCGCCGCGTGCAGGCGGCGGTCCACATCGGCCGCCATCTCGGCGACGGCCGGGCACCCGGAGTAGGTCGGGGTCAGCCAGGCGGTCACCGTCGGACCGCCCTCCTCCACCTCGGCCAGCACCCCGAGGTCGGCCAGGGTGAGCATGGGCAGCTCCGGATCCGGGACGCTCGCCGCGACCTCCCAGGCCCGGCCGCGCGTGGTCGTCACCATGTCGCCCCCGGGTGCGCGCGGGCCACCACCTGGAACTCGGCCAGCAGCGGACCGAGCGCCTCGGTGTGCACGCCGTCCCGCCCCGCCCGGCCGCCGACCGTGGCCAGCCCCGGCACCTCGGGCACGGTCAGCCCGGCCTCGGCGAGGACGGCGGCCAGCGAGCGCAGCACCGGCTCGCGCAGGCCGGCCGGGTCCACGCCGACCCGCAGCTCCACCGGATGCGCCGTGAACAGCTCCTCCACCAGCGGCCAGACCGCGTCCAGACCGGCCTGCATCCGCAGCGCCGAGTACGGCGTCCCGTCGCCGAGCCGCAGCGTCCAGGCGGTGGCGTACTCGCGGTGGTAGGCCAGCTCCTTGACGCCCCGGGCGGCGACCGCCGCCAGCACGGGGTCGCGGTGCGTAGCCAGCGCCTCGTACAGCGCGCCGCGCGCGGTCGCGAAGACCAGCAGCCGGGCGACCGAGAACGCGAAGTCCCCGTTCTCCGCCTCGACCAGCCGGACGTTGCGGAAGTCGTGCTCCTCGCGCCAGTACGCCAGGTCGTCCTCGGTGCGGCCGGAGCCGTCCGCCTGGCCGGCCCGGGTGAGCAGCTGGCGGGCCTGGCCGAGCAGATCGAGGCCCAGGTTGGCGAGCGCGACCTCCTCCTCCAGCTCCGGCGCCCGGGTGCACCACTCGGTGAGCCGCTGGGCGAGGACGAGGGCGTCGTCGCCCAGCATCAGGCAGTACGCGGCGAGGTCGGCGCCGTCCAGGCCGGGCGGCACGGCGGTGTCCACCCCGAGCAGCGGGTCGGCGAAGCCCGTCCCGTACGCCCAGCGGCCTTCGCCCTCGGGCTCGTCGGACGCCTCGGAGAGGCTCAGGTAGACGTGGTCGTCTGTCATGGTCGTGCTGCTCCCCGTCAGATGTGCGGGACATCCTCGGGGATGTCGTAGAAGGTCGGGTGGCGGTACACCTTGTCGCCGCTGGGGGCGAAGAAGGGGTCGCGCTCGTCCGGGGTCGAGGCGGTGATCGCGGCGGAGGGGACCACCCAGAGGCTGACGCCCTCGTTGCGCCGGGTGTAGAGGTCACGGGCGGCGAGCAGCGCCATCCGGTCGTCGGCCGCGTGCAGCGAGCCGACGTGGACGTGGTTCAGTCCGCGCCGGGGGCGCACGAACACCTCGTAGAGCGGCCAGCCGGCCTTGGACTCGGTCACTTTCCGTTCTCCTCGCTCTGCGCGCTCGGCGCTTCGGGTCCGGCCGTCGGGGCCGGGGAGGTGGCGGCCGGGGCGGCCGGGCGGCTCTCCGCCCGGCGCTTGCGCGCGTAGGCGGTGGCCGCCTCGCGGACCCAGGCGCCGTCCTCGTGGGCCGCGCGGCGGCGGTCCACCCGCTGGGCGTTGCACGGGCCCTGGCCCTGGATGACCCTGGTCAGCTCGGACCAGTCCGGCTCGCCGAAGTCCCAGCAGCCCCGGTCCTCGTTCCAGCGCAGCGCCGGGTCCGGCAGGGTGACCCCGAGGTGGTCCGCCTGCGGGACGGTCATGTCGACGAAGCGCTGCCGCAGCTCGTCGTTGGTGTGGCGCTTGATCCGCCAGCCCATCGAGCGGGCGGTGTTCGGCGACTCCGCGTCGGAGGGACCGAACATCATCAGGGACGGCCACCACCAGCGGTCCACCGCGTCCTGGACCATCCGCCGCTGGGCGTCGGTGCCGCGCATCAGCGTCATCAGCAGTTCGTAGCCCTGGCGCTGGTGGAAGGACTCCTCCTTGCAGATCCGGACCATCGCCCGAGCGTACGGGCCGTAGCTGCAGCGGCAGAGCGGTACCTGGTTGCAGATCGCGGCGCCGTCGACCAGCCAGCCGATCACACCGACGTCGGCGAAGGTGAGGGTCGGGTAGTTGAAGATCGAGGAGTACTTCTGGCGGCCGGAGATCAGCTTCTCGGTCAGCTCCGCCCGGTCCACGCCGAGGGTCTCGGCGGCGGCGTAGAGGTAGAGGCCGTGGCCGGCCTCGTCCTGGGCCTTGGCGAGCAGGATCGCCTTGCGGCGCAGCGACGGGGCGCGGGTGAGCCAGTTGCCCTCGGGCTGCATGCCGATGATCTCGGAGTGGGCGTGCTGGGCGATCTGGCGGATCAGGGTGGCCCGGTAGGCGTCGGGCATCCAGTCCCGGGGTTCGATCCGCTGCTCGGCGGCGACGACCGCCTCGAACCGCTCCTCCTGCGTCTGCGCGGAGGCCGGTTCGGCCACCTCTGTTGTCACCACTCGCCCCTCTCGCGTCCTGTCCCTGCGGTCCGCGCCCGGTGGCCGGTGCCCCGGTGGCCGGTGCCCGGGCGCGATCCGCTCGCGTCCCCCGCACCGGCGCCCCGTGCACCGGCCACCGGCAGCGCGGTGTGCCGGGCTCGGCCGCCGCCCTCACGGCAACCGACTGACCGTTCGGTCGGTACCATTGTGCGCGGTGAGGCGGCGCCCTGACAAGGGAACCGGGCCGCCCGGGGTCCGCCGGGACTCGCTCCCGCGCCGGGGACCGCCCCGGACGGGGGTGCGGGTGGCGGCCACCGTCTCCCCGAGGGCCTCACCGGGGCCCCGCTGTGACCTCGCCGGGCCCCGCTGTGACCTCGCCGGGCCCCGCTGGGCAGCGACCCGTCCGTCGCGGCACGTCACGGCGACCCCGACACGGGAACCGCTCACCGCAACCGGCCCCCACAGCGGTGGGCCCGCCGTCCGGGGTCGGACGACGGGCCCACCCGGCCCGGCCCGCCGCTACCGCGACGGGGGCGCGCTCACCCCTCCGACCGGTCCCGCAGGCGCGGCAGCGGTACGGCGAGGAGCGCCGCCAGCAGCGCGATCCGGGGCGCCAGCTGATCGATCCGGATGTGCTCGTGCCGGGCGTGCGCCCCGGCCCCGACCGCGCCGAAGCCGTCCAGCGTCGGCAGGCCGCGGGAGCCCGGCAGGTTGGTGTCACCGGCACCGCCGGCCGGGCCGCCGTCCAGCTGCTGCCCGAGCACCGCCGCGAGCGACCGGACGTGCCGCAGCAGCGGGTTGGCGGTGCGTTCCGGCCAGGCCGGCCGGCTGGACAGGACCTCCGTCCGCACCCGGGCCCCCGGCCGCAGCGCGGTGAGCCGGGCGAGGCTGTCGAGCGTGCGGCGCTGCGCCTCACCAGTGGAGAAGCGCAGGCCCAGCTCGGCCTCGGCCCGGCCGGCGACCACGTTGGCGCGGGTACCGCCGCTGATCCGCCCGGCGTTGAGCTCGGTACCGGGCCGGCGGGCGAGGTCACGGACCGCGACCAGCTGGTCGACCAGCTCGTCCACCGCGGAGACCCCCTCGCCGGCGTCGTTGCCGGCGTGTGCCTCCCGCCCGGTGACGGTGAGCCGCACCCGGGTGCTGCCCCGGCGGGCGGTCTTGAGCCGGCCGTCCGGGTGCGGCGGTTCGAGCCCCAGGACGGCCGCCGCGCCGCGCAGTTGGCGCTCGACCAGGCGCCTGCCGTCCGGGCTGCCGACCTCCTCGTCCGAGACCACGACCAGCCGGACGGTGCGGTGCGGGCGCTGACCGAGGTCGGCCAGCAGGGCGAACGCGCCCTCCAGGACGGCGAGTCCGCCCTTCATGTCGACGACGCCGGGGCCGCTGAGAGTGCCGTCCTGCTCGGTGACCGGCCAGTCGTTCAGGATCCCGGCCGGCCAGACGGTGTCGTGGTGGCCGACCACGAGGAGGTGCGGCAGGCTCTCGTCCTGGCCGTCCCACTGGAGCACCAGGTGATCACCGGCGGGGCCGGGCTCGCGGTGGGCGGTGGCGCCGGTCGCGCCGAATCCGGCGGCCAACTCCTCGGCGAGGGCGTCGAGTCGGGGCGCGTCGCCACTGGGCGACTCGATACGGGCGAGGTCCGCGCAGCGGCGTCGGACGGCTCCGGCCAGCGTACGGGCGCGGGAGCTGAGGGCCTGGGGCAGTCCGGGAAGGGCGGCGGTCAGCCCGGCGTGGGGATCACCGTCGGCGGCCGCCGGGGCGGGCGGCTCCACGGGCGACGCCTGGGCGGAGGCGGTGGGGCGGGCCGGCGGGGCGGGCTCGGGCCGGGGCGGTGTCGCGGCCGGCGTCGCGGCCGGCGCCGGGGTGGACCGCACCGCCTGCACCGCCTCCGCGATGGCCGCGGCCTTGGGTGTGGTTGTGGTTGGGCCTGGGGCCGTGGCTGCGGCTACGGCTGCGGCTGCGGCTGCGGCTGTGGCCGTGGCCGCGGCTGTGGCGAGAGTCACAGGGGCGACGGTGGCCGAGGGGGGGCCGGCGGCCGCGGTGGTCACGGTCGACGCGGCGGGCGGCCGGACGGTTTGAGGACTCAACGCTCGCCTCCGCGGCCGCCGCCGGTATTCAGCGGCCGGACCGGCCGACCGGACCAGCCCGGGTGCCCGGACCAGCCGGGGCGTGCGGCCCCGGCCCGGCGTACGACCTGCCAGGTCGGCCCGTCTGGCCCGAGTGCGGTGGAACGGCTGGGCGGCATGCTTGGCATTGCGTCCTCCTCGCTCGATCCGGAGGCCCCGGTCGACCCGGAGCCCCCGTGGACGGCGGCTTCGATGCGGCGGGCGCAGCAACGGCACCGCCACGGGGAAGCCGAGATGTGAGCCTAGAAGAACCGTTCGGCTTCCTGCGAGGTGGCCCTGCTCCCAGCGCGCCGGAGGGGCGGGCCCTGCCTCGGGCACCCGTCGGAGAACGGCGGCGGGCGCACGGCGCGCGGGCCTGGATCGGCGCGCGAGCGCGGTCGCCGGATCGCGCCCATCTCCACCATGGACCCGGCGCCCGGGTTCGGCAGCCCAAACGCCCAAGGCGCGGGTTTTCCACGCCGGATGGGTGACCCCGGCTCAGCGCCCGGTACGAGGAAGCGGGCCGTCGGCGCGGCCGTCCGTCGCGACGCGGCGGCGGCGGAGGCACCCGTGGTGCGGCCCGTCGGCCGGGTGGCCGTCGCTGCGGAGGCGACCGGGCGAGAGCACCGGGGCGGCGCGCCCGGGGCGGCCCGGGGCGACCCGGCACCGGCCCAAGTGCGGTGCCCGGGCGCCCGGTTGCCCCCCGTCGGGAGCGACTCGCGGTCCACCGGACGGCGGGGCCGTCCGGCGCGGAGACGGCGCGGCCGCGGCAACACCGGGCCGACCGACGGGCGGTGCGGCCGCCGGAACTCGATGATGGACCGGGGCCGGCCCCGGCTCCGCGACCTACCGCGAGGAGCCTTCGATGACCGTCACCGTGCACGACGCCGAAGCCGGGAACCGCTTCGAGGCCCGGGTCGACGGCACCCCGGCGGGCTTCGCCGAGTACATCCGCAGCGACCGGCTGGTGGTCTACCCGCACACCGTGGTCGAGCCGGCGTTCGGGGGTCAGGGGGTCGGCAGCGCGCTGGCCCGGGCCGCGCTGGACGACGCACGCGAACGGGGCCTGGCGGTACTGGCGACGTGCCCGTTCATCAAGGGCTGGATGCTGCGCCACCCCGAGTACACGGATCTGGCCTACGAGAACCGCAGCCGGGTGAGCGACTGACGAATGACAGGTGACGGCTGACAGATAGCAGGTAACAGGTGACGACGGACGGATGACGGATGACGACTGACAGATGACGGCTGACAAACTTTGAAATCTGTCAGCCAAGTGCCATAGTGGAACCCGGCAGGCCCGCGCCCCGCGCGGCCGCCGGCCCCTCCACCCCCTCACTCCGCCGGAGCACCCCGTGACCACGACCTCCCGGATCCCGCAGCGCCCGCTCGGCGCCACCGGCCCCACCACCTCCGCCCTCGGCCTCGGCTGCATGGGCATGTCCGACCTCTACGGCCCGGCCGACGAGGCCGAGAGCATCGCGACCGTGCACGCCGCACTCGACGCGGGCATCACCCTGCTCGACACCGGCGACTTCTACGGCATGGGCCACAACGAACTGCTGATCCACGACGCACTGCGCGGCCGGGACCGCGCGAGCGTGCAGATCAGCGTGAAGTTCGGCGCCCAGCGCGCCCCGGACGGCCAGTGGCTCGGCTACGACGCGAGCCCGGCCGCCACCAAGACCGCCCTCGCCTACACGCTGCGCCGGCTGCGGACCGACTACGTCGACGTCTACCGCCCGGCCCGGCTGGACCCGAGCGTTCCGATCGAGGAGACCGTCGGCGCGATCGCCGACCTCGTCAAGGCCGGTCACGTCCGCCACATCGGCCTCTCCGAGGTCGGCGCCGACTCGCTGCGCCGGGCCGCCGCCGTGCACCCGATCAGCGACCTGCAGATCGAGTACTCACTGCTCTCGCGGTCCATCGAGGCCGAGATCCTGCCCACCGCCCGCGCGCTGGGCATCGGCGTCACCGCGTACGGCGTGCTCTCGCGCGGGCTGCTCAGCGGGCACTGGGACAACGAGCGCGCGCTGGCCGGCTCGGACTTCCGCGGCCACAGCCCCCGCTTCCAGGGCGACAACCTGGCCCACAACCTCGACCTGGTCGAGGCGCTGCGCGCGGTCGCCGAGCAGCGGGGCGCGAGCGTCGCCCAGGTCGCGATCGCCTGGGTCGCCGCGCGCGGCGAGGACATCGTGCCGCTGGTCGGCGCCCGCCGTCGCGACCGGCTCGCCGAGGCCCTCGGTGCGCTGGACGTCGCCCTCACCCCAGTCGACCTCGCCGCCATCGAGGCCGCCGTCCCCGCCGGGTCCGCCGCCGGGGACAGGTACGCTGCCGCTCAGATGGCCCACCTCGACAGCGAGCACTGACCGGCACCACGGCGGTCGCCGGTTCGCGGCCGGGGCGGGGCCCCGCCCCCGCCCCCCCCCCCAGCCCCCCCCCCCACCCCCCCCCCCCCCCCCCCCCCCCCCCCCCCCAAGACAGAAACACCCCCAGAAACAGGCACCCCAC